>NZ_LYRQ01000030.1:0-55309 GCF_001661605.1 Pseudoalteromonas sp. MQS005
AGTAGGTTACTCTATCCACATCCACGCTTTGATTTATTTCAGGCACAAAAAAAACCGACTTAATGTCGGCTTATGTATGAAAGTGCTGGGCGCAGGACGTATCTTGTAAGAGTGAACCTCCGACTGCTTGGTTCGCAGTAGGTTACTTTATCCACATCCTTGCTTTGATTGATTTCAGGCGAGAAATACCCGACTTACTGCCGGCTTATTTTTGAAAGTGGTGGGCGCAGGAGGATTCGAACCTCCGACCGCCTGGTTCGTAGCCAGGTACTCTATCCAGCTGAGCTATGCGCCCACTTTCATATTTACTTATTTAAACTCTAAGTGAGAGTTGAAAGTGGTGGGCGCAGGAGGATTCGAACCTCCGACCGCCTGGTTCGTAGCCAGGTACTCTATCCAGCTGAGCTATGCGCCCACTTTCATTTTGCTTGTTTTAACTCTAAGCAGAGCGTTCTCTAAAAGAGAGTAAAGTATGGTGGGCGCAGGAGGATTCGAACCTCCGACCGCCTGGTTCGTAGCCAGGTACTCTATCCAGCTGAGCTATGCGCCCATACTTTATTTTACAAGATGCGCCATTTAAAAAATGGTGGAGAGGGAGGGATTCGAACCCTCGATAGAGCTACAAACTCTATACTCCCTTAGCAGGGGAGCTCCTTCGGCCACTCGGACACCTCTCCGTCTTGTGGGGCGTATAATAAAGATTTCAGAAAATATGTCAAACACTTTTCTGACAAAAGTGACTATATGGCTATAGATTGCACACATGCCTGGTTTTAAAGTGTAATTAGTTTGAAAAATAATCAGGTTAGGTGTTTGGGGTGCTTGAATTTACACCCATCACTGGCACTAGTTCGTCCGTAAGTTCAGCAAGGTATTGCTCTTGATAGCCTAACTTCTGAAACTCGGCAATACACGCGCGATAATACGCTTCTCGCTGTTGCTCTGTAGTGTTCTCATCAGGTAAAGATTCTACTCGTTTAGCTTTCATATTATTTCTCTAAGTCCTTTAGAAATTTTTATTTTTTACGACTAAGAATGACCGTGTATAAATTTCGGCCACATTTTAGCTAAAAAATTCACATAAATACAACATAATGTTTAAAAAACAATCATACCAAAAAGTTATAGCACTGCTGTAATGTTGCTAAGCAGTCAAGCAACTTTATGATAATGAAGCTGAATTAAAGATTAATTTACTTGTATACTTACACTTAATTATCGGTGTAGTACTTATTAATTAAAAGCCCTAATGTGAAGTTTAGGCAATGTCTCACAAACAATAGTGCAAAAAAACGCCGCTAGTTAGCGGCGTTGATAATTTTTTAGTTTATTCCTTCAAGCTTAGTCTGCTTGTGGGCGCATATGCGGGAATAAAATAACATCTTTGATAGTTGATGAGTCAGTAAACAACATGACTAAACGGTCAATACCAATCCCTTCACCCGCTGTTGGTGGTAAACCATACTCTAGCGCGCGAATGTAGTCTTCGTCGTAGTGCATTGCTTCATCATCACCTGCGTCTTTTTCTTCAACTTGGCGAGAAAAACGCTCAGCTTGATCTTGTGCATCATTAAGCTCAGAGAAACCATTTGCAAGCTCACGGCCACCAACAAAGAATTCAAAGCGGTCAGTTACAAATGGGTTTTCGTCGTTACGACGTGCAAGTGGAGACACTTCCCACGGATACCCTGTGATAAATGTAGGTTGGATAAGCATATGCTCAGCCGTCTCTTCAAATATTTCACATAAGAACTTACCTGGGCCCCATACGCAGTTTTCAGGAATTTTAACGTGTACTTGTTTAGCGTACGCTTTTAATTCTTCAAAGTGGTTTTCTGGGTCGTTGAATACCGCAGCATCAAACTCAGGGTTGTATTTTAAGATTGCGTCGCTCATGCTTAAACGTGTGAACGGTTGACCAAAGTCATACTCTACTGAATCAATCACTTCACCGTTTTCATCTTTAGTGGTGTTAACCACAATTGGGCTGCCCAGTACGTTAGTTGCAACTGTACGTAACATGTCTTCGGTGATGTTCATTAAATCAATGTAGTCAGCGTATGCTTGGTAGAACTCAATCATGGTGAATTCTGGGTTGTGACGCGTTGATAACCCTTCGTTACGGAAGTTACGGTTAATTTCGAATACACGGTCAAAACCACCTACTACTAAACGCTTTAAGTAAAGCTCAGGCGCAATACGTAAGTACATGTCGATATCAAGCGCATTATGATGAGTCACAAACGGACGCGCAGATGCACCACCAGGAATAACCTGTAGCATTGGCGTTTCTACTTCCATAAAATCGCGGTCTGCTAAAAAGCGACGAATACCTTCAACCACTTGTGAGCGAATACGGAATGTTTCACGCGTTGCTTCGTTAGTAATTAAATCAACATAACGCTGACGGTATTTCGTTTCTTGATCCGATAGGCCATGGAATTTTTCAGGAAGTGGACGAAGTGACTTAGTCAGTAGTTCGTACTCAGCCATATCTACGTATAAATCGCCTTTACCCGATTTATTAAGCGGCCCTTTAACACCAATAATATCGCCAATATCAAGCTGGCCATATTTTGCTTTTAAATCTTTTTGTACGTCTTTTGATGCATAAACTTGTACACGGCCTTTCATATCTTGAATAGACATAAACGGACCACGCTTAGCAAGAATACGACCTGCAATCGATACTACGTGCTGTAATTCGATTAATTCTTCTTTACTCTTATCACCAAACTCAGCCTGCAAATCTGCCGTGTAATGCTCACGACGGAATTGGTTTGGATGACCGTTGGCTGGGCAATTTGCGCGAATAGCGTCTAATTTGCCGCGACGCTCAGCGATTAACTTATTTTCGTCTTGGATTTGATCAGTCATTTTTTAGCTCTTTTTTAGCTTGGTGGTTATAAACCAGATTTTAAGCTGGCTTCAATAAATTTGTCTAAGTCGCCATCGAGTACCGCTTGAGTATTACGGTTTTCAACGCCGGTACGTAAATCTTTAATACGCGAGTCATCAAGTACGTAAGAACGAATTTGACTTCCCCAGCCAATATCAGACTTGTTGTCTTCTTGGCTTTGCTTTTCTGCATTTTGCTGTTGTAGCTCAAGCTCAAATAATTTCGCTTTTAACTGCTTCATTGCTTGGGCTTTATTTTTATGCTGCGAGCGCTCGTTTTGACACTGCACCACAGTATTAGTTGGCACGTGAGTAATACGTACCGCTGATTCAGTGGTATTTACGTGCTGACCACCCGCGCCTGATGCACGGTAAACGTCTATACGTAAGTCAGACGGATTAATATCAATCTCAATGTTGTCATCAACTTCTGGGTAAACAAACGCAGAAGCAAACGAGGTATGACGGCGGCCACTTGAGTCAAATGGGCTTTTACGAACTAGGCGGTGTACACCTGTTTCGGTGCGTAACCAACCATAAGCGTATTCGCCAGAAAAACGCACCGTTGCGCCTTTAATACCGGCAACATCACCATCGGTCGCTTCAACTAGCTCTACTTTAAAGCCTTTTGCTTCACCCCAGCGTAAGTACATACGAAGTAAAATATTACACCAATCTTGCGCTTCAGTACCGCCAGAACCTGACTGTAAATCAAGGTAGGCATCGTTTGAATCGTGAGAACCTGAAAACATACGGCGAAACTCTAAGCCTTCGAGTTGCTGATTTAAATCAGCCAGTTCGCTTTGCGCTTCATCAAAGGTGTCTTGATCTTCGGCTTCAACAGCCAGTTCAAGTAACCCTTCAACGTCGTCAGTACCTGCCACTAAGGTGTCAATGGTTTCAACAACAGCCTCTAGTGCTGACTTTTCACGACCAAGGGCTTGTGCGCGCTCAGGTTCATTCCATACGGCTGAATCTTCAAGTTCGGCGTTAACTTCTTCTAAACGTTCTTGTTTAAGAGCGTAGTCAAAGGTACCCCCGAAGCAGTTCAGTACGTTCGCGAATTTCCTTGATTTGATTAATCACAGGATTCACTTCAAACATGTACATTACTCCAAAATGGCTAGGTTATTGCGCACTAAAAAAAGAGACTGAGCGCAATCAAAAATCATCAAATAATAAAAACGCCCGATTTTAACAAAAAACCGCGCGTTTTATTAGCCTTTTATGCATGGTTTGAAGATATTTTTTAGCCTACTTTTTCAAGCTCTCTTACAATCAGTTGTAAGCTAAATTTACCTCTAAATTCATTTATATCGAGCTGGTACGCTACTTTAACAAACTGCGCCTCGGTATCTGGCCACGCTTTTACATCAATGCCAAAAGCTATGGCGTCAACTAAACGTGCAGATTGGTGTTTAAGGACTAACTTTAGGTGCTTTTCACCCACAATGCGCTGCTGTATCACTTCAAAGGTGTTTTCAAATATCGGCTCAGGAAATTGCTGCCCCCACGGGCCTGATTGCTTTAATAATTGCGCAAAATCCATGCTAAAGCAGTCGTTAGGTAGTTCACCATCAGTAAATACAATACAGCGTTTACTTTCTTCACTGAGTTGCTCGCTAACCGCACTATCAAACGCGCGTTTAAACTCAGTAAATTGCTGCTCGTTAATACTTAACCCTGCCGCCATTGCGTGGCCGCCAAATTTATTAATTAAACCGGGTTGCGCGGTGTTTAATCCCTCAAGTAAGTCGCGCATATGCAAGCCTTCAATTGAGCGACATGAGCCTTTTATTTCACCATTTTCGCCACCCGCAAATATCACCGTTGGGCGGTGGTACTTTTCTTTTAAGCGCCCGGCTAAAATACCAATTACCCCTTGGTGCCAATCGTCTTGGTACAAACAAATGGCATCGGGCACACTGTCTTCTTTAAAGGCGAGCCTATCGAGCACCGCTTGCGCTTCTACTTGCATGCCTTGCTCTATTTCACGTCTGGCAAAGTTTAAGCTATCAAGCTCACCGGCTATGCGCCTTGCTTGATTTATGTCGTTGCTAAGTAAACACGCTATGCCTAGACTCATGTCGTCTAAGCGCCCTGCTGCATTTAAGCGTGGTGCAAGCGAAAAACCAAAGTCACTGGCGCTCAAGCGCGCGGCATTGCGATTAGCCACTTCAATCAGTGCGGTAATACCTGGGCGAGTTTTACCGCTGCGAATACGAGCCAAGCCTTGATGTACTAACGTACGGTTATTTGCATCCAGTGCCACCACATCGGCTACCGTACCTAACGCTACGATATCCAGCAAATCAGCAATATTTGGCATGGGATGCTGCTCAAAATAACCTTGTTCACGCAATGCGCTTCTCAGGGCAATGAGTAAATAAAATGCCACCCCAACACCGGCTATCGACTTAGAGGGAAAATCACAATCGTGGCGGTTAGGGTTAACAATAGCATCGGCGTTAGGCAGTTGTTCACCCTGCAAGTGGTGATCTGTTACCAGCACTTTAATGCCTGCGGCTTTAACAATATCAATGCCTGCGATACACGAAATCCCGTTATCGACGGTGATCACTAAATCGGGCTGCATCGTCACTATTTGCTCAGCCAATGCTGGGCTTAAACCGTACCCTAAACTAAAGCGGTCTGGTACTAAGTAATCTAAGTGGATAAAGCCAAACATGGCCAGCCCTTGCATTAAGGTGGCGGTGCTGGTTGCGCCATCGGCGTCAAAGTCGCCCACAATAAGTATTTTGCTTTGTGCGTGTAGGGCTTCAATTAACAGTTGGCTGGCTTTGTCTATATCTTTAAAAAGTTTGAAGTCGTGGAGTGTAGCTGCGCTATTGTTTAGCTCATCGGCATGGGACACATTTCGCGTGGCATAAATTTGCTTAATAACAGGGTGAAGATGGCTCGGCAGATGAGAGTCGTCAACGGGTTCTCGCGCAATGATCATTTTTTTCATGCTAGTTTTTAACTTATGATGTTCATGATATAAGACAAAAAAAGGCCATTAAGGCCTTTTTAAACACATACTCGCGGTATTGCTTAGCCCGCTTTGTTAGCCTCAAGCGCTGCGCTTAATGCCGCAGCAGGCTGATAACCTGGGATCATCGTGCCATCTTCTAAAATAATAGCCGGTGTACCGCTAATACCAAAACTCTGGCCTAACTGATAATGCTCAGCAACAGGTGCGCTACAGCCTTTAACAATTTGGGTATCTGCACCTGATTTAGCTTCAGTTAATGCTTCTTGCTGATCTTTCGCACACCATACATTCATTAAATCAGCGTAACCAGATCCTTGCAGACCGCCACGCGGAAACGCTAAATACTTAACGGTAATACCCGCGTCAAGTAAGTCATCTAGTTCACGGTGTAATTTACGACAGTAACCACAGCTAATATCGGTAAATACAGTAATGCTGTGCTTCTCTTCAGGTGCTTTGTAAACAATCATTGAGTCTTCGTATTCTTTTAACCCTGATTGGCGAACACCATTAAGTGCTTGCTCGGTTAAGTTACTACGGTTGTTTAAATCGATTAGCGTACCTTGCATTAAAAATTGACCGTCAGGACTTGCATACAGCACACCTTTATTGGTGATCAATTCTTTTAAGCCTGCAACTGGGCTTGGATTAATTTGTTTAACGGTCACCCCTAGCGCGGCAAATTTCGTCACGATAGGATCTGTAGCATCCGGAGTGACTGCAACGCTATTAGCAAAAGCGCTCAAACTAGTGCACAACATGGCACCTGCTAACATTAATTTTTTCATAACGGGTTCTCTATCCTAAAAATACTTATCTTATCGTGTCTATATAACCGGCTTAGTGACAAAAAAATTCGCTTAAGCACGAGGGTGATGCTCAGCATGCACCGATTTTAATCGCTCATTCGCTACATGCGTATAAATTTGGGTAGTTGATAGGTCGCTGTGGCCAAGCATCATCTGCACCACACGCAAGTCAGCCCCATGATTTAATAAATGCGTTGCAAATGCATGTCGCAAGGTATGGGGTGATAACGGCGACTCAACGGATGCCAAAATAGCATAGTGTTTAATCCGATGCCAAAAAGTTTGTCGTGTCATGCCTACCCCTCGTTTAGAAGGAAATACAAAATCGGTGGCGTGTTTTATCATTTGTGCGCGCCCGAGCTTTAAAAACTGCTCGAGCCAATACATAGCTTCTTCACCTAAAGGCACTAGCCGCTCTTTGTTTCCCTTACCTTTTACAAACACCACAGCTTGGCGCAAATTTATTTGCTCCATTCTAAGCCCCACCAGCTCAGTTACCCGCAGGCCTGTTGCATACAGTAACTCCAGCATGGCTTTATCGCGCAGCCCCATTGGCTCTTCAATGTTGGGCGCACTTAATAGCGCTTCTACTTCGGCCTCAGATAGCGTTTTTGGTAACGACTGCCCTGCCTTTGGCTGAGCAATATTGACCATAGGTGAGTCGCTAATTATTTTTTCGCGTACAAAGTACTGATAAAAACGTTTTAATGCACTAATACTTCGCGCAGTGCTGCGTGGTTTTAGCCCTAAATCAACGCGGTGTGCTAGGTAACTTTCAACATCTAAGCTGGTTACCGTCATTAAGCTTTCGCCTTTTAAAAATTGGCAAAACTTATCTAAGTCACTGCGATAAGCGCTCAGTGTGTTTTCACTTACGCCTTGCTCTAAATAGAGGCTATCTAAAAAGGTTTCTAAAAAGTCGCTATTGCTGCTTAGCTCAGTATTTTGTTCAGGTAAATCGTCAGATAGCGTTGTCACGTTGTGATCTCATGTTGGTAATACCACGGGAGAAGGTATCAATTAAAAATACCTTACGGTAAACTTGAGCCTATCATAACAGGCAATTACACAGTGATAAATACGATGCAAATTGGTTTATTTTTTGGTTCTACTACCTGCTATACCGAAATGGCGGCAGAAAAAATACGCGATATTATTGGCGCCGACATTGTCAGCTTACATAATATTAAAGACGAGCCGCTTAAAAACGCTGAGCAATATGACTTTATCATTTTTGGTATTTCTACGTGGGACTTTGGCGAAATTCAAGAAGATTGGGAATCAAAGTGGGACGACATAAAAGACGTTGACCTAAATGGTAAAACCATTGCGTTATTTGGTATGGGCGATCAGCAAGGGTATGGTCAGTGGTTTCAAGACGCATTAGGCATGCTTCACGACGAAATAAATGCCCAAGCCATTACTCAATTAGGCTTTTGGCCGAACGACAGTAATTACGAATTTGAAGCATCAAAAGCACTTACCGAAGACGGTAAACAGTTTGTAGGTTTAGCATTAGATGAAGACAGTCAGTACGAGCTAAGCGACGAGCGTATTGCCACGTGGGTAGAACAAGTGATGACAGAGTACGCTGAAACCCTATAACTCACTATTGCAAAGAGCGCTGCCATGCAGCGCTTTTTAATTCTTAACTATTCTACTTTTAACCAGTATTGGTTACGGTAAAAAAAGCCCACATAACCGCGCACTTCTAGTTTTTCGCCATTTTGCTGCGGTGTTAAACGCACGCTGTAGGTTTTACCGTTATTTGGGTCGAGAATTTCACCGTCTTCCCAACTACCGTCACCCGCATAGGTCACATCTTCAATAATGGTCATCCCCAACATAGGCTGATTCTTTTTATCACCATCACACTCGGTGCAAAGTGCATCTTGCTTGGCTTTATTGAGTATTTTTTCAATTTTACCAGTCAGCACGCCATCTTGCTCAGTAATGCGCACGTACGACTTAGCCTCGTTGGTCTCTTCGTTAATAGTTTTCCAAAGCCCAACCGGTGTGGGGTTAGCAAAAACCTCAGAGGTGTTAAATAAGCTGCCCGCTAAAAGGGCTAGTAATAGTATTTTTTTTGTTTTTTTAGTTAATAAATTCATCAGATTACTTTAAACATGAGTCAATAATGGTGCCATACTAACAATCCTTTATAAAACACTCTACGTAAAAATGCTTTAGGCATACAGCGTGGTATTACATATTTAAATAAAACGTCTTGCACAGTGCAATGTAGTCTTGACTGTAAGCATTACTTAACTCCCTTATGCATAGGGTGCTTTTACTTACTTCGCCATCATCAAAACTAAAAGTCATCAAACTGCGGCTAAAGGGCTTATTTGGCATAGCTTGTACTTGGCAAAGGCGATTTAAATACAGCCCTTGCTGCTGTGCTAATGTTATAAATAACTGCGCCTCAGTGGTGGGTAAAATAAGATTAAAACGCGAATGTTGATGACTTAGTTGCCTAAACGCACCAAGCAGTTCTGCAAAGCTTAAACCATCGGTATGGCGAGCGGTATTTCGCGCTGCATTATCACCTTTTAAACTTTGATTAAAATAAGGCGGATTAGCTATAACACAATCAAATAAACCTGCAGCCTCAAACTGCTGAATAGGCTGATGGTAAATACTAATATCCGGCCAAGGACTTTGCTGGCAATTTTGTAAAGCCTGCTGGTAGGCGGTTTCATCAACTTCAACCGCACTCACCTTTAAATGTGGCGCTCGTTGCTTACACATTAGAGCCAGTAACCCTGTGCCTGTTCCTATATCAAGTAACGTATTTGCGTGGCTTAAATCAGCCCATGCGCCCAGTAAAATACCATCGGTAGAGACCTTCATGGCGCACTGGTCGTGCTCAACCTTAAATTGTTTAAATGCAAAACCAGACATTTTTTCACCTTTTCATTCACCAAGCAGGTTTAAGTGCGTATAATTAACGGCAATTGTCCCCTATTTTTGACACTCTATGCAATTTTCTGAATTTGATCTTGATGATAAGCTACTCAATGCTATTAATAAAATGGGCTATGAAACCCCCACTAGCATTCAACAACAAGCCATTCCTGAGGCGTTGCAAGGACGCGATATTTTAGCGTCGGCACCAACAGGTACGGGTAAAACGGCGGCATTTTTAATTCCGGCAATTCAATATTTAATGGATTTCCCACGTCGTGATCCGGGCTTTGCACGGGTATTAATTATGACCCCAACGCGCGAGCTTGCTTATCAACTTCATGAACAATGTGAGTTACTTGCAAAACAAACCCAGTTAAAAATTGGGGTGGTTACCGGCGGTATAAACTACGGTACACACAAAGAAATTTTTGAAAATAATAATGACATTTTAATCGCCACACCTGGGCGTTTAATGGAATATTTAGAAACCGAAAACTTCCATGCAGAAAACGTAGAAATGCTCATTCTTGATGAAGCCGACCGCATGCTCGACATGGGTTTTCGTAAAGAAATGCTGCGCATTTGTGATGAAGCTAAGAACCGCCGTCAGTGCTTTTTATTCTCAGCTACTCTTGAAGGTGACAGCGTAGAATTATTTGCAGAGCGTATTTTAAACGACCCCGCGCTACTTGAAGCCGAATCATCACGCAAAGAAAAAGCTAAAATTCATCAATGGGTTCATTTAGCCGACGACTACCGCCATAAACTAGAGCTATTAGTTAACACTTTAAATGGCCCTGATGTTAGTAAAGCGATTGTGTTTGTAAAAACCCGTGAGCGCCTCGAAACCCTAATTGGTGAGCTTACTAATAACGGCGTAAAAGCTGCGTGGCTACGTGGTGAAATGCCACAAGACAAACGCATGAAAGCCATGGAAAACTTCCACAGTGGCAAAACCCGCATTTTAGTCGCTACCGATGTAGCGGCCCGCGGTATTGATGTAGCTGATATAAGCCACGTAATTAATTTTGATATGCCACGTACTGCAGATGTATACGTACACCGTATTGGCCGTACGGGTCGTGCGGGTAAAAAAGGTATTGCAATTTCACTCATTGAAGCGCACGACATTGGCATACTTTACAAAGTAGAACGTTACATAGAGCAAAAGCTAAAACGCCGTGTATTTAAAGGATTAGAGCCAAAGCATAAAGAAGCCAAGCCACCGGTTAAAAAGCGTAAAGATCCAGTAAAAATGAAAGCGAAGAAAAAAGCCAAAGCTAAAAAGAAAAAATAGCTTTAGCTTTAACACATTTAATTGAGCCGACGTTTGTCGGCTTTTTTGTGGCTTAAAAACAGTGAGTAAGCTATTCATAGTAATATGTAAAAAATACTTAGCTGAATAACTAATTAATAAAATAGTAAGTTATTTCAAACAGTTAATCTTGGAATGAAACTTGTAACCCTATCGAATATACGAGTATTAAAACGCCGAGTAATGGCGTTGTTTTTTAGTAACACACTAAGGATATAGTTATGAGTCGCATTAAATTTACTATCGGTTTTATTTCGTTTTGTTGTTTATTTTTATTAGTCTCTGCTTTTAAAGTCAGTGCAGCAACGCATTTAGCCGTAGTTAGCAGTGTGGCTACACACCCTAATTTACAACAATCTATTACTCATGAATTGCGCACTAACCCAAATTTAAAGTTAGAAAAACTAAACGTACACGTTAATGACGGTGACGTTGAACTTAAAGGCGAAGCCAATAACGGTTTTGAACGCGCTCTTGCACAAAAGTTTTTAGAAAATATGGATGGGGTTAAAATCATTCATAACAAAATTAGTGTCATTTAATACAACTTTTTCTTAACTAATACACTTAACTTATCCCTCAGCGCTGCTTGTTTCTCCAACACAAGCGGCGCTTTTTTTATGGTTTGCACAATATAATTCACTGCAAAGCATATTCCCAAGCCAGTTTAAATACTTAATTAAATGCCTTTTAGTTTACGCACCAATCGCGACGCTCATTGCAGCTGCTTATACTTTTGAAACCTTTGTTTATAGACACTTATTATAAAGCGCTTACATCAAGCTTGGGCTCTAGTTCGGTTGATTAAATAATCTATTTTGAGATGAGAAACCTTATCGATATAGTTTTCTAATTGAGGCGTTTTTAAGGCAGTTAGCGCAAGGCTTTAATTACTTCAGATTATCAATTGGGTCTGTTGTTCTTTCAAGGTTGAATTTGCAGCAGTCTGTTTGGTATTTAGCCAAGGGTTCTGCCCAGGGACATTTACTCTTTGTTGGCTACATGGATGGTGGTAAGGAGCGTGAGCTGGACGCGGAAGCTTTGCTCGGTTTTTACTTATTATTACATGGATGTAAGCCAGTAGAATAACGCAGGAGCAGTTATCGAGCCCACTAGGCAACAAACCTCGCGTCGCGATTAAATAGCTCTTAGTTTGAACTAATTTTAATCCGCAAAGGTCAACAGACCCTTATATTATTTATTATAAAAAGCGCGTTTTACTTTGTAAAAACGCGCTGATAGTCAGTAACTATTTCCCAATGCTTTTACCTTCGGGGTTTTAAATTATTTACTCACCTTGGCTTGCATCAGTATTATTGTCACCCTCTTTATTTGCTGACTGCTGACTTATTTTATCGCTTATCATGGCATCGAGTTTTTCACCGCCTTTAATACCAAAATCAAGGGTACGAATAGGAAACGGAATACTTATATCAGCGGCATCAAGTGCTTGCTTTACGGCCACAACTCCTTTATGACGCACTGTCATAAAATCAGGCTCACCGGGGTATTTGATCCAAAACCACACCAACAAGTTTATACTGCTATCACCAAAGCCTTCGGCATAAACAGCGGTTTCATTTTTGCGGATCACAAAGTCAAATTGGTTAATTTTGTCGACGATGACCTCACTGGCTTTTTCTATGTCGTCAGCGTAAGAAATACCCACCGGCACTTCTATTCGTCTTACCCCTAAGGTGTTGTAATTACGCAGTACATTTCTAAATAGTATTTTATTAGGTACCAGTATCAATTGCCCGTAAAAGCTCTCTATTAGTGTGTTGCGCAAGTTTATTGAATGTACCGAACCAAACACATTATCGGTTTCTATGACATCACCCGCTTTAAACGGTTTACGAATTCCCATGGCAATACCCGCTATCAGGTTTTCGGTCATATCTTGAAAAGCAAAACCAATGGCAAGACCAACAATACCTGCACCAGCAAGCAGAGAAGTGACAGTACTTTTTAAGCCCATAAAATCAAGGGCAATAAATACCCCCACACTCAGTACAATAACTTTAAATATTGAGGCCATTAAATCGGCAATTTGCGTAGAGTCGAGCGAGCGACGTAAAACATTTTTCATTCCTTTGCCTGCCAAACGGGCAATAAATGAAAATAGAATGGCAATAATTACTGCAACGATAAAGTTTGGGATATGACTTATAACTACATCAAACCAACCGCCGAGCTTTTCTTCTATCAACTTTTCGGCTTCTGTAATTGAGGGAATTGAGAGCATTTATTTTATACCTTAGTTAGGGTTAGTAATCTAAGGTTTGCAAAAATAACGCCAGTATAAAAAAGCCATGCAATGCATGGCTTATTAAATACTTTAAACGATGTGTTAGTTTTGCTCTTCGCGTAAAAATACCGGTTCAAGTTCTTTGGTGGTTGCCTCTGGGCTAAAGTAATAGCCGGCCACAGTAAACTCTTTGAGTTGGCTTAATTGAGTCACTTGATTTTCAATGATGTAGCGTGCCATCATGCCGCGCGCTTTTTTAGCGTAAAAGCTAATCACTTTATATTGGCCGTTTTTACAGTCTTTAAAGTGTGGTGTAATAATGTGTGCGTTAAGCGTTTTTTTATCTACTGCTTTAAAGTATTCGTTAGAGGCTAGATTTACTAAGTATTGTGCATCTTGTGCCGCTAATACGTCGTTAAGTTTATTAGCAATAACACTGCCCCAAAACTCATATAAGTTTTTACCTCGGCTATTTTCAAGTTTTGTACCCATTTCTAAGCGATAAGCCTGCATTAAATCAAGCGGCTTTAATACTCCGTATAATCCCGAAAGTATACGTAAATGGTCTTGAGCGTAATCAAGCTGCTTAGTAGTGAGGGTATTAGCATCTAACCCCCCGTATACATCGCCGTTAAAGGCAAGCACGGCCTGTTTAGCATTATCGGTAGTGAATGGTTGTGCCCACTCACTAAAACGCGCTGCGTTGAGGCCTGCGAGTTTATCGCTAATTTTCATTAAACTGCCAATTTGCGCAGGAGTTAGTTCACGGCATACTTTCATGAGCGCTTCGCTGTGCTCAAGTAATTCAGGTTGAGTGAACTTATCTGTTGCGGGTGGCGTGTCGTAATCAAGATTCTTTGCTGGTGAAATAACAGTGATCATAGTTAGCTATTGACTTGTAAATTATTTAATGTCAATTTCAACATTAAATGAAACGAAAAGCACGTTTTGTTTAAAATTATCCTACCTAAAACTCAACCGTTACCGTTTTTTTATTGATAAGGACATAAGACCTATCAAGCATTGTCACACTGTTGCAGTATAGCTATATTAAGGTAGTTTAGATTTTCTTTTAACTTGCTTGGAATGAGGAAAAGCAAATGACTAGCGCTCTACAAAGGCTTAAACAACATTCTTCTATCGTGGCCGACACGGGCGATATAGAAGCCATAAAAAAACATCAACCTGAAGATACGACTACCAATCCATCGCTACTTTTAAAAGCGAGCGAGATTGAAGCTTACAAACCTTATCTAGATAAAGCATGGCAGTATGCAAAAGAAACAGAGCAGCAGCCTGCAAAACAGCTAGAGTTGGCTTGTGATTATTTTGCAGTATTACTTGGTAAAGAAATTAGTGAAATTGTACCGGGTTATATTTCTACCGAAGTTGATGCACGTTTATCATTTGATACCCAAGCAACAATTAATAAAGCACACACGCTATTGAGCCTTTACGAAAAAGAAGGCGTAAGCAAAGACAAAATTTTAATTAAAATAGCGTCAACGTGGGAAGGTATTAAAGCGGCTGAGCAATTAGAAAAAGAAGGCACTAAGTGTAACCTTACTTTATTATTCAGCGATGCCCAAGCGCGTGCCTGTGCTGATGCAAACGTATTTTTAATCTCTCCATTTGTTGGCCGTATTTTAGATTGGCACGTGGCAAACGGTATGGAAAAACCAACCGATCCGCTTCAAGATCCGGGTGTGCAATCTGTACGTAGCATTTTTGAGTTTTACAAACGTCACGACTACAAAACCGTAGTTATGGGCGCAAGCTTTCGTAATACCGGTGAAATTATTGCCCTTACAGGATGCGATAAGCTAACAATTAGCCCTAATCTTTTAGAAGATTTGGGTAATTTAGAAGGTGCTGAAGAATACTTGCTAGCAAGTGATATTACTAAAGAGCCAAAACCTGAGCCACTTAGCGAAACACAGTTCCGTTGGTTACATAACCAAGATGCCATGGCGACTGAAAAACTCGCTGAAGGTATTCGCTCATTTGCAGATGCACAGGAACAATTAGAAGCACGCTTTAAAGCGATGTAACTAACCGCTGTTTTAAGAGTTTAAAAACGTCGCTTATTGCGGCGTTTTTTATACCTGCAATTTTATTTTAAATACTCGCCTTGTCCCCATTTAAGTGCTGTTCTCATTGATCTTCATCAAAATACCACCCGTTAGTAACAGTTTCGTCACATTTATATTCTATTTTATTAATAGCTGTGGTATAGATACTGCCGAGGTTCAAAAAGTGGTCAATAGGAGATAATCAATGGATAGCCTAAACGAAATAATAGAGATATTAGAAGGTTCTGATACATCGAAAAAAACCTCTCAAAAAAATAAAAAAAGAAAATGGCGCGAAATAGAAGCAATAAAAGATAAGCAACGTTTGCGCAAAGAACTACAGGAGCTTGACTATTTTGCAGATAGTGTTGCTATTGATGAGTTAGAGTTTTAACCAACATAAGCAACTAAAAAGGCTTTCATTAATGAAAGCCTTTTTTAATGCCTATTACCCTATACCTGCCAATTAATGGGCTGCGCCCCTTGCGCTATTAACAGTTCATTGGTTTTGGAAAAGTGCTGGCAACCAAAAAAGCCGCGATGCGCTGAAAGCGGCGAAGGATGAGGCCCTACCAATACATGATGGCGCTGGCGATCAATACTTTTACCTTTTTTTTGAGCATGTGCGCCCCATAAAATAAACACCACACCTTGGCAGTGCTCATTTATATGAGCAATCACGTTATCGGTAAATTGCTCCCAACCTAAGTGTTTATGGGAATGGGCTTGCCCTTGCTCTACGGTTAATACAGTATTGAGTAAAAATACACCTTGCTCTGCCCAGCCTTGTAAATAGCCGTGTTCTGGCGTGGTAAAGCCATTAATATCAGTTACTAACTCTTTATAAATGTTTTTAAGCGAAGGCGGGAGCTTTTTAACCTCAGGCAATACTGAAAAACACAAACCATGCGCTTGCCCTTCTCCATGGTAAGGGTCTTGACCTAATATAACCACTTTAATGTCGCTAAGTGGAGTTGCATCAAATGCGCTAAACACCTGTGATTTTGGCGGATATACAGCAGTGCCTTCGGCTCGTTTATTCGCAATATATTCAAGGGTTTGCTGCATATATGTTTGGCTAAGTTCATGGTTTAAAAAAGATGACCAGTTGCTCATAATTGACTCTTAATAAATTCTCTAGATATATCTACTTTGTCACACATCTGCGCTAATCCATCCAACATTCTGGGGGTAAACCGATGTAATAAATCAGCATTGACGCTAATAAATTGCTCATACTTTACCGCAGGGATTTCAGGCCATTGCTGCCAATTTACCGTAGGCATTACCCTTTTTGATTTTTCATCAGGAATAATAATAACTTGTGGCTTAGTAACTATCACGTTTTCGATGCTAATTTGTGGGTAATCTGTGTCGCTGTTTGCAAATACATTGGTTACTTGGCAAGTTTCGATTAACTGATTGATCCATGTATTTTTTGATACAGTCATCATAGGCTCAGGCCACAACTGATAAAACCCAGTAAGCGTGGTTTTATCTTTCTGTGTAACTTTAATTGCGTTGAGTTTGGCCGTAAATGTCTCGGCTACTTGTTTACTTTGCTCAATATGACCCGTTATTTGACCTAGTTTTAGTATTTCCGAGGCAACCCCTTCAATAGAACGTGGATCACTTAAATATAATTCAATTCCTAAACGCTTTATTTGTGCTAAATCTTCAGCCTGATTACCACTTTTCCACGCAATCACCATGTCAGGTTTTAGCATGAGTAACTTTTCAATAGAAATGCCATTGTAGCCACCAATACGCTCAATTTTAGTCGCCTCTTGCGGGTAATCTGCGTAATCCAGCGTGCCCACTATTAAATCACCCGCCCCAATAGCATATAAATTTTCAACTATGTGTGGTGCTAAAGCCACTATACGAAGCGGCTTGTCAGCTAGGGCTTGAGGTACATTAACAGCAAACAATAACAGCCCAAAAACAATACGCTTTAACATTAGTAATCAAAGCCTTTCAATGCTTTTACGCCCGACTCAAACGCATGTTTTACATTACGTACTTCACTTACCGTATCGGCAAGCTCTATTAAGGTGCGATGCGCAGCACGACCAGTAATAATTACCGATTGCATAGGCGGTCTATTATTTACAGCAACAACCACTTCTTCAAGGTCGATATAACCATAGGTCACCATATAGGTGAGTTCATCGAGTAATACCACATCGATACTGCTGTCGCTTAGCATCCGCTTTGACTCTTGCCATGTTGCTTGCGCTGCCGCGGTATCGGCCTCTTTATTTTGCGTATCCCACGTAAACCCGGTGTTCATAACAGCAAATTCAACCCCAGCACCTTGCAGTAAATTACGCTCACCACACTCCCATGTGCCTTTAATAAACTGACATACTGCAGCTTTTTTGCCGTGCCCAACACAGCGTGCAACCACACCAAAGCCAGAAGTCGATTTGCCTTTACCGTTACCAGTAATAACCTGAAAAATGCCTTTTTCTCGTTGCGCTGCGGCTACTCGCGCATCAACCTGTTCTTTTACTTTTTGTTGGCGCTGTTGGTGCTTGTCGTTAGTTGATTCAGTCATTGTTATGTCCTTGATAAATTTTAATAATTTGTTCAATATTTAAATGCGCTTTACACATATCAGCTAGGCGTTCTAATTGGCGTTCACGATGCTCATTTATACTAATCGCACTAATTGCACTTTCTGGTTTCACCCACTTTAACAGCTGCTCTGTGGCTGCAGGGCTATCAAACAAGCCATGTAAATAGGTACCAGCAATGGCATTATCGTCACTCACAAAACCATCGGTTTTAAAGTCATTGGGGTGTTTATTAAAGCGAATGAGTGGCTTGTAGAGCGCCTTTCCTTGACTAATACCTGCATGTATTTCGTAGCCATCACATGCAACCTGTTGCTCATTTAAATTAAGCACTGCGCTCACTCGGCTTAACACTTTTTGCTCACCCAATAGCGTATCAAAATCGCTAAGCGCTAAACCCGTCACTTGCCCCAACGATGACTCCACCCCATTTGGATCACTGATAGTGTTACCCAGCATTTGCATACCACCGCAAATACCCAATACTTTGCCACCATAACGTAGATGGCGCTTAATTTGCTGATCCCAGCCTTCATTTTTTAAAAACGCGAGATCGCTGAGTACATTTTTACTGCCAGGTACAATAATTAAATCAACAGCAGGAATTGCTTGTGTATGGCGCACGTAGGTTATATTTATATTCGGGTGTAATCGCAGAGCATCAAAATCGGTATGGTTACTAATATGTGGCACTAACAGTACAGCAATATTTATACTGGTATCGGTCACATTATTATCTATGGCGACAGCATCTTCTGCATCAAGTGCTAAATAGTGCAAGTAAGGTAATACCCCTAATACAGGTTTACCGGTGTACTCCTCGAGCCAATCTAGCCCACCTTGTAATAAACTAATATCACCACGAAAACGGTTAATCACAAAGCCTTTTACTCGTGCTTGCTCAGACTCGCTTAATAACGCCAAAGTCCCGACTAAGTGCGCAAATACTCCTCCTTTATCAATATCGGCAATAATAATAACAGGGCAATCCACTTGCTCGGCGTAACCCATATTTGCAATATCGTTTGCGCGTAAATTAATTTCGGCTGGGCTGCCAGCCCCTTCTACCAGTAATAAATCAAAGCGTTTAGCTAAACGCTTATGCGAGGTTAATACTGCATCCATAGCCACTTTTTTGTAGTCATGGTAAGCATCGGCTTCCATATTGCTGATAGCTCTACCATGAATAATAACTTGTGCGCCGGTATCACTATTGGGTTTGAGTAATATAGGGTTAAAGTCGATTTCAGGTTCAACTTTTGCGGCTATGGCTTGTAATGCTTGGGCTCTGCCAATTTCGCCACCATCGTGCGTTACGGCGCTATTAAGTGCCATATTTTGTGGTTTAAACGGTGCAACATTAACCCCTTGGTTAGCAAACACTCTGCAAAGTGCTGCCACTAAGGTGCTTTTACCCGCATCGGAGGTGGTACCTTGTACCATTAATGTTTTCATTATTTACCCACCAGCTGGCGCTTACGAAAATACAAGATACTTAAAAAGAATAGACTACCAATGGCCGCCGTGATCACCCCTATTGGCAGCTCTTGGTTAGCGAGTAATGAACGTGCCAGTACATCGACCCACACCATAAATATGCCCCCGACTAATCCGGTCATTAACAATCCAACACTACTGCCTTGAGAGATAAAAAAGCGCACTATGTGCGGCACCATTAAGCCAACAAAGCCAATTCCGCCACACATAGCAACCAATACGGCTGTGATCAATGAGCTTAAAATAAGCATTAAAATTCGAAAGCGATGCACCCGTACACCAAGCGTTGTTGCGCTTTCATCACCTAACAACATGGCATTAAGTTGGCGTCTAAAACCTAACATAATGACTGTACATGTAATGATGACCAAGGCAGGTAATAACAGTGACGGCCATTGCGCCCTAGCAAAACTTCCCAAAGTCCAAAATAAAATAGCCGCGACGGCCTGTGGATCGCTCCAATAAAGTAACAAACTGGTAAAGGCGCTAAATAAAAATGATAAGGCCACCCCAGCCAATAACATCGACTCAACTTGGGCGTTGCGTTGACTGCCAGCAATTAAAATTAATAACCCCATTGCTACTAAACTGCCAATTAAGGCTGCTGCTGATAGCGCAATGCCTGCGCCTATTCCAACAAAAGCCATTAATACTACGACTCCTAATGATGCTCCCGACGAAATACCAAACAAATAAGGGTCAGCCAATGGATTACGAGTAACTGTTTGTAATATCAATCCAGCAATCGCTAAACCGCTGCCGGCCAAAAAAGCCAGTAACGTACGTGGCATTCTTAATTCAATAATAATGCGGCTGGTAAATGAGGCCTCGCTTGAAAAAGTTAAGCTATGGTATACATCTGCGAGCGAGGTAGGGGCAGCACCAAAGCTCAATGCCACAAATAAACTAAATACAGCGCATAACAGTGCAATAATTAACGCCACACCATGGTTAGACATAATCGCCATGTTATTGGTATCCATAATAATAGGTAATATGGGGAATAGACTCGCCATTGGACGCCGTTTGAGGGTGAGTATTAACTTGCGCGCAAACACCAAAAACCTCATCAAGCATTTGCTCGGTGATCACCTTATTAGGCTTTCCCGCGCTAGCGATTTCTCCGTTTTTAATAACCACTAACTCATCGCACATGGCTGCCGCTAAATTTAAATCATGAAATGAAGCAAACACAGTAATGCCCAAAGATTTAGCCAGCTCCATTAATTGAATTTGATATTTAACATCAAGGTGGCTTGTGGGTTCATCCATAATGAGTAGCTGTGGTTGCTGCACAATCGCTCTGGCAATAAGCGCTCGTTGCTTTTCACCGCCAGATAGTGAGTCAAATGACTGATTGCTATGAGATTCAAGCCCAACACGACTAATAGCCTGCGCTATTTTTTGTTTATCTGCTTGAGTGGTCGAGCTAAATAGCGTTTTATGCGGGGTAAGCCCTAGAGCTACAACATCGAATAACGAGAGATTAAATTGCGACGGTGTTTCTTGTAGCACTACCGCAACTTGCTTGGCATAGTCTTCGCTTTTTAGCTGCCAAATATCGGTATCGTTAAATTTAATGTCGCCTGCTGATGGCTTATTAAATCGATATAAGCACCGCAGTAAACTCGACTTTCCTGCCCCATTAGGGCCAATTAAACCAATAAATTTACCACGCTCAATGCTCACATTAATGTGCTTAAGAATTAATGTATTGTCCACTCGCCAAGAAACGTTGTTAACGGTTAAAAGCGGTAAGTTTAAAGAGGTGTGAGTGTGCAAAAAATTATCCTAGGCAGGGAAACACCCACACTCAGTACTAATACGTACCAAAAAGAAAATGAGTTAACCCGCTCGTTATATGAAGTTTTAAGGCATTTGTATCTGACTTACAGTAAAACTGATCACAGTTACGGGAATAGTTGAGGAGTTACACCTCATTCCAAATGCTTGGCTATTATGCGCAGATAAGTAAATAATTTAAAGCAAAAAAAAACCGCACTCAACTGAGTGCGGTTAAAAGGGAGTGTTTTAACTAAGGTTTAGTTAAAACTTATATTCCATACCTAAACCTAGGTAATCTTGGTCAACATTGTTGTCCATATCAAAGCTTGAGTAAAAGCCAAATACTTTAAGGTTTTTGTTTAGCTTATGGTCAACACCTACCGATACCGCGCTTTTATCATCGCTGTCATCAAAATCCATTGTTTGGTATTGCACTTTGAAAGTGTTGCTACCCATAAGGTAAGCTGCATTCACTAAGTAACCGTCAGCCTCAGCGCTGCCATCTACTTTTTCTTGTGTTTGGTACATCGCGCCAAGTCTAAAATCTTCAATTTTACCTTGAACTGTTGCACGCACTACATCGTAACCATTTACTTCGCTATCAGCAGCAATGGCAGCATATACAACGCTCTTTTTAAGGCCTGCATCACCGTAAGTTAACGCCACTGAGTAGCCATTTTTGGCATCTACGTCGTCTTCTGCAATAAATGACGCTAATACTTTAAAACCTTCATATGAGTTTGAAGCATAAGATACTGAGTTACCTAGACGATTTTCACCTTTAAAGGTATTTTTTATATCACCTTCAAGATCGTTGAAAAGATCTAGTTTCCCCTGCGCTTGCTTAAGCGCGGTGTCGTTGCGGCCTATCACAACCTGACCAAATCCGCCTTTAAAGCCCACATATTGATTACGCGCTGAAATATTGTCGTCATCACCTTTAGAATCGGCATCAGACACATCAACCTGAAATTCAAACTTATAAACCGCTTCTAAACCGTCTGAAATTTTTTCAGACCCTTTAAGTCCGAAACGAGATGCATTACTTTTAATTTCAGTAAACGACCCTTCACCATCATCAGATGATTGAACGGTTACATTTGCTTTACCGTAAATGTCTACCTCTGCAAGTGCATTAAAAGATAAACCACTAAGTAGGGCTAAGCATAAGCTCGATTTTGCAAATTTCATGTTATTTCCTCGATAATCACAATAGACTAATTTTTAAAACAGCAGCAGTGTGTCACCACTAAATGACAAAAATATTACAAAGGACACATTTTTGTCTTTTTAAGTTAATAAAACTGCATTAAATCTGAAATCAAAATAACATGTAAAATAAACTGCCTACCGACTACTTACTTTGTTTCAATAAACTCGGTGTCATTTGCGACAACAAATTAACCAAGGTTTCTATCAACTCTTTCTGTTCGTTATCTCTATGATAGGCAACAAATACATCTCTTGAGGTATTTTCTACCCCTTTTACATGAAAAAGTTCGCCTTTTTCTAAATGATCTTTAACTAATACCTGTGGAATAAACGCACTACCGCCACATTGCAGTATTAAATCAAGCGCTATACGCCCTGTACTGGTTCTAAAATAAGGCGGTGTTTTACCGGTAAACTGACGCGCATGCCAAAGAGAAAACGTGGTTCCCCAATCAACATACACATATTGATTATCAAAAAAGTTATCACTGGTTGCCGTATCGTAACCACTCACCGGAATAATGGGCAGTTCACAAATACGTTCAACCACAAGTTCATCAACTTTAGGAGGATCAAACAAAATAGCTAAATCAAGGGTGCGCTCCAACAATAAGCGAGTGCTTTCTTGTTGCGCTTTCACTTCTGCCACCAGCGATACACCAGGCATCGCCGATACAATATTTGTAATACCAAACTGTAAAAATGCATCCCAAATATTAGGCGTACCTGCTAGACTAATTTGCTTATGCATATTATCTGCAAGTGCAACATCCACTTTGGCTCTTTGCATGCCGGTAATAATCATTTGCGCATGCGGTAACAAACGCTCACCAGGTGCAGTGAGTTGAATATTATTACGCTGACGAATAAATAAATTTACGCCTAAGCCCTGCTCTAATTGGCGAATTCTAAAACTCACCGCAGACTGCGTTATATATAGGTTTTCTGCCGCTTTACCAAAATGGCGAGTACGCACCACTTCAACAAATGTTTTTAATAAATCTATGTCCAATTTTTTATCCTCACGATAAAAATTTTTTGTTTAAAAAAATAGCGATTATGTCCCATACTCCAGCTAATAATTGGTATGAGGGTACAGCTATGAGCAATGATATTTCACTACTTCGTCAAGCATTCGTAAGTCAACGTCAATTTTATGATGACCAAAACTTTCCACGCGGATTTAGCCGCAGCGGACACTTTACCCTGTTAGAGGCAAGTATTTTAGAACAGCACGGTGTTGTTTTAAAAAGCCTGTATAACAAAACAGTTGAGCCACAAAACGAACATCAGCAACAATTTGTAAATGCTGTCAGTGGCATAATAGAGCCAAGTAACCCAATTGAGCGAGCATGGGTTAAATATTTAAAGTTAACAACCTGCAAAACAAAATTCCATACATTATTTGGACGCTCAAAAATTTCAGGGCCAACACCAATAAGCCAAGATTATTATTCTGAGGCAGACAATCTATAAGTCACTACAATAGTTGCTTTTTGGCGTTTTAGCAGTTACAACTTGTATAAGCAAACACTTTTGCAGAATTTAAACAAGGCTGTTACGTGACGCACAGAATACTTATTGTTGAAGACACTCCTACTATTGCGCGAGTGCAAAAGCATATCGCGCAAAAAGTCGGCTACGAGGTTGATATTGCTCAATCCTTGGCTGAGACTAAAGAGCTTATAAGTAAGCACCATTATTTTTGCGCAGTGGTCGACTTTATATTACCTGACGCGCCACAAGGTGAAGCGGTTCCATGCACCATTGCAGCAGATATTCCTACCATAGTGATGACAGGCAATATCGATAAGCATACCCGTGACACCGTTGAAAAATACCCCATTATTGATTACATCATCAAAGGCAATAAACAAGCCTACGAGTATTTAGAAAAGCAGCTTTACCGCCTGCCCCGTAATAAGCATGTAAAAGTATTGGTTGTTGATGACTCTGCGTCAACACGCCAATACATATGTAGTTTATTAACACGTCACAAATATCAAATATTACAAGCAGCCGATGGCCTAGAGGCGCTTAAAGAGCTTGAAAGCACCCCCGATATTTCTGTGATTATTACCGACAAAGAAATGCCTAATATGGGCGGTATTGAGCTGTGTAATGAAATTAGACGCATTTATAGTAATGACGAAAAAGCCATAATTGGCATTTCAGGCGCTACTTCGTCTAATTTATCCGCTTTATTTTTAAAAAATGGAGCAAATGACTATTTATACAAACCATTTAACAGTGAAGAATTTTACTGCCGGTTAAGCCAAAACGTCGATATGCTAGAGCATATCGAAACTATAAAACGACAAGCCAATACAGATTACTTAACTAAACTCCCTAATCGTCGTTACTTTTTTGAAGAGGCTAACAAGTCATTAAAGCAGTTTAAAAAAGCAAAAGCACCAGCCATGTTAGCTATGCTTGATATTGACCATTTTAAAGCTATTAATGATACCTATGGCCATGATGCCGGAGATGAAGTGCTTAAAGGGCTGGCTGTATGCTTTAATAAATATTTTGAAAACCAATTGGTTGCCCGTTTAGGCGGAGAAGAATTTGCGGTATTTTTTACTGAACTGACCGAGCAAGAAGCACTAAAACGACTAGAAAGCTTTCGATTATTTATTGAGCTTAATAGCCATGAGTTTAGCCAAGCACAAATCAAGCTTACGCTGTCGATAGGCTTCAGCCACAGTGAAACCTATCAAATTGACGAACTATTAAAACAAGCCGACTTAAAGCTCTACAAAGCCAAAGAGTCGGGGCGTAATAAAGTGGTTTAGTTTAACTAAACCACACCTGAGGCGACAATGGCTGCTTTTCTGCGTTTACGCGACTGATGGTATGAATCCCAACTAAAAATAGCCAGTGCACTCCAAATACACGCAAAGGTAATTACACGCTCAGCATCAAACACTTCACCATAAAACACCACTGCTAAAATAAACATTAAGCTAGGCCCTATGTACTGAAAAAACCCAAGCGTTGTGTATTGCAATCGCTTAGCCGCGCCGGTAAAACACAGCAATGGTAGCGTAGTCACTATACCTGCACTTACTAATAGCGCATTAGTTAGCCAATCATTCGCTGGTAAATTAGACGTTTCAGTCGGCACCATTAACCACCAATAGGTCAGTGCCACCGGTAATAATATTAATGCCTCAATTAAAATCCCAGGCAGGGCATCAACCTGTAGTTTTTTACGTAATAGGCCATATAACGCAAAAGAAGTCGCTAACGAAAATGCCACAATCGGAAATGAACCAAAACTAATTAACTGTAATAAAACACCTGTAAAAGCCAAGGCAACAGCAGCTCCTTGCAACTTACGTAACCGCTCGTTTAAAAACACCATACCAAGTAATACATTTAACAAAGGATTGATATAGTAGCCTAAGCTGGCATCTAGCATGTGGTTGTTATTAATAGCCCATATAAACAACCCCCAGTTAAACCCCAGTAAGGTCGAGGTAACAACTAGCATCAGAATTAATTTAGGTTGGATTAAAATGCGTTTAATTTTATCCCAGTAGTTGAGCACACTCACCACCAAAATAAGAAACATCACGGACCAAATAACACGATGCATTAAAATTTCAAATGCTGATACATGTTGGATCATCTTAAAATAAATGGGTGCTAGGCCCCACATAAAAAAGGCGAGGCAGGCAAAAATGGCGCCCTTTCGCTGCTCGGTATCAATCGACATAATAACCACTTGATGATTTAAAAGGCCGTAAGTTTAACCCCCTCTCACTTTTTAGCCAACTAAATACGTGCCCGTTCCAAACGCTATTTGTACCGACTGCTCGTTATGTAACTCCATCCGGCACACGCACACTTTATTTCCTGAACGAATAAGTGTGGCGCTGGCAATAAATACCTCCCCTTTACCTGGGCGTAAATAATCAGTACGTAAATCTATGGTGCCCAGCGTTGCTAACTTTTTATGCACACTGGGTAAGTCGGCATCGTCTAGTTTTCCTATTACACTTGCTGCAGCAAGCATTCCGCCTACATTGTCGAGCACCGCAGAAATCACTCCACCGTGAAGAATCTTTTGCGCCGGATTACCAATTAATACGTCTTGCCAAGGAAATGATATTTTAGCTTGTTCAGTACTAAGTGACTCTACTGCTATTTTTAAAAACTGGTTAAAGGGCATGTTATTAACAAACAGCGCCCCTACTTGATCGATCAACATTTCTTTATTCATTATTATTCTCTATGTTTTCAGTGGTACGATGAGTAAAGCACAGCTTGAGGCTATTGTAACCCCCTGCAGATTTTAGTTTATCACTACAGATGTGTGTACCAAGTAATGAAAGCTAAAGACATCCTGATAAAAAACCACTAAAATAGCGCCGATGAATACACTAACTCCTTCTCCTAATACGCTTGTGCGTAAACCCGAAACTGTACTCAAACAAGTGTTTGGTTACAGTGAATTTCGCGACGGTCAAAGTGCAGTAATTGATGCCGCCATTAATGGCCAAGATTCATTAGTATTACTGCCCACCGGTGGTGGTAAATCGGTGTGTTACCAAATACCCGCGTTGGTATTAGAAGGAGTCACCATTGTTATTTCTCCGCTGATCTCTTTAATGCAAGATCAAGTCACCCAGTTACAAGCACTGGGAGTTAAGGCCGCTTATGTCAATAACAGCCTAGCTCGCGAAGAACAACAATTAGTGTATCAGCAATTGCATCAAGGGCTGATAAAGCTACTTTATGTAGCTCCTGAAAAAGTGCTACAACGCGACTTTTTAGAGCGGCTCTCTCATTTGAATGTTAGCTTGTTTGCTATTGATGAAGCACACTGTGTTTCTCATTGGGGTCACGATTTTAGACCGCATTATTTTCGTTTAAATGAGCTTAAACAACGCTTTGCACATGTGCCTATGATGGCACTCACTGCCACTGCCGATAAAGCGACTCGCTTTGATATTGTTGAGCAACTCAAGCTACAACAGCCCTACATTCATACCGGCAGTTTTGATCGCCCTAATATTCGTTACACCATAGAAGAAAAATTTAAACCTATGGTGCAATTACTGCGTTATTTAAAAGAGCAAAAAAATCAAAGTGGTATTATTTATTGCACCAGTCGTAAACGTGTTGATGATATAGCTGAAAAGCTTGCTGATGCAGGCCTTAATGCTGCCGCTTACCATGCGGGAATGAGTAACGAGCAACGTCAGTTTGTGCAAACCGGATTTGCCCGTGACGATATTCAAATTGTGGTTGCCACCGTTGCCTTTGGTATGGGAATTAACAAGCCTAATGTACGCTTTGTTCTGCATTACGACATTCCAAAAAGTATTGAAGCTTATTACCAAGAAACAGGCCGTGCTGGACGAGATGGACTGGCTGCAGAGGCCATCATGTATTTTGACCCTGCCGATATAGGCCGAGTTAGACGCTTTTTTGAAGATATTGACGATGAACAACGCCGCCGCGTAGAAGAGCAGCGCTTTAATGCCATGGCCAGCTTTGCCGAAGCACAAACGTGTCGTCGTCAAATATTATTGAACTACTTTAGTGAGTACCAACGCGAGCCCTGTGGGAACTGTGACATTTGCTTAAATCCACCTAAAAGTTTTGATGGCACATTAGTCGCACAGCAAGCGCTTTCGTGTGTGTATCGCGCGCAACAACGATTTGGGTTAGGTTACATTGTAGAGTTATTACGCGGCGCGAATACTAGCCGCATTCGTGATAACAATCACCATGAACTTAGTACCTATGGCATAGGTAAAGATAAAAGCAGTGAATTTTGGCTTAGTATTTTACGCCAACTTATTCATCAAGGGCTATTAAGCCAAGATATAACCCAAGGCGCTTCATTGCGTTTAACTGAAGCTGCACGCGCTATTTTAAAAGGTGAATATGCGCTGCAATTGGCCGAGCCTCGCTTACAAGCTAAACACGTTTATCAGGATAAGTTAGCGCAGTTTAATTACGATAAAAAACTATTCGCTCGCCTGCGTGCATTGCGTAAAGAGTTAGCCGATGCCGATGATGTGCCGCCTTATGTAGTATTTAACGATAAAACGCTAGCCGAAATGGCGCAGCTTATGCCTACTAACGACAGTGAGTTTTTAAAAGTGTCGGGGGTTGGTTTTACTAAATTAAACAAGTATGGCGGTGAGTTTTTAACCGCAATTCGACACTACCTAGCAACGCAATAAGCCCCTTATGACCGAACTTGAATACGATCACACACATCAATGTATTATTGTTAAACCAACAGAGCTGCCGCACGATGAAGACTTTGAATTGTGGGGAACGTTATTTTTGCACAGCGATGAAATTAGCATTAATGAGTATGCCGCTGGGGCAGATCGTCATCAACTGCGTTTTAACTATGCTAACCACACATTTAATTTAAATTTTGAGCATTACAGCCAAAGTGTGTGGATTAATGGTGAAGGACAAGATGCCGACAACCTATTGGCAGCGTTAACATTTTATTTAACTTAAATGCATAGCTAATACCTTATAATCGCTCTAAAAATAAAACTAAATCTGTCTTTTACTTACATATCAATAACAATGATGTAAGCTAAGAGTAAGTGTTTTATTTTGCAAAATAGCGCTAAAGAGGGTCAATGTTAAATAGAAAATGGATTGCACGTAGTTGTTTTAGCCTTTCTATTTCGAGTATGTTTATGCTCAGCGTTTGCGCGCAAGAAGCGCCACTAGCCCAAAGCTGCCCTAATGACGACTCATCACAAACTCATGAAAATAATTTGCGTCGTCAAATTACATCTCAAACTCCAACACTCACAGCACAAAGTAACACTAAAATTGCCTCCATTACTTTGCAACAGCTTAATGTATTTAATACTGAACTAGAGGCTGAAAACAATGCATTATTTCGTTTTGCCAATCGGGCGCACATACAAACCGAGCCTGAGGTAATTAAGAGTATTTTACTGTTTAAGTCAGGCGATACCTTTAATCCAAAAGCGCTGGCCGAATCTGAGCGGTTACTGAGAAAACAAAGTTATTTATATGATGCACAAATTATTGCTAACGAAAATTGTGATGGAAATATTAATGTAACAGTAATTACTCGAGACTTATGGACTTTACTGCCCGAACTTAGTTTTAGCCGTAGTGGTGGTGAAAATAAATCAAGTATTGGTTTTCGCGAATCTAACTTATTTGGTTGGGGCAAACGGTTATCGTTTGCACGTAAAACAGACAGTGACCGAAATGGTTATTTATTTGTTTACGATGATCCTAATATCTTATCAACTCGCTACCGAGGGCGTTTAGAGTATGCCGACAACAGCGACGGCAAAAGTCATTTAGTTGAACTAACCTACCCGTTTTATGCCATAGATACGCCCTATAGTTATGGCGCCCTGAGTTACTCAACCCAACGAGAAGAAGCCTTATACATCAGAGGTGAAAAGTTTAGTGAGTTTGAACAAAAAACCGACCTAAACCAGGTATTTTTTGGCCACTCTAAAGCCCTTAGTCATAACTGGACCCAGCGCTTGAGCCTTGGTTATATTGATGAGCAACACACTTTCAAAGCGATTGATTCTACCACTACAGCAGTGGCTGAAAACAGAAGCTTAAGTTACCTCTACATCAGCGGCCATTGGTTTGAAGATAACTTTATAAAAGTACGTAACTTTGACAGTATTTATCGTACTGAGGATTTAAATTTAGGCTGGAATATCAAAGCCACCCTGGGCTACTCCGATGAATCAATGAGTAACGACGATAGCCGCGCTGTGTACTCGTTTAATTTTAACAAAGCCCATTTTAGCACTAACCATACCCTTTGGCGTTTTCATGCAGATATTCAAGGCTATTGGAATAACGAGAAAAAACAGCTCGAAAACTTGCTCACTACTAGCCAAATTCAATATTATTTAAATACCAGTATTGATCAATCTTGGTATGTAAAAGCAAGGCTGCAATACGCAAAAAACCTCACCAATGATAAACAGCTCACCCTAGGGGGCGAAACTGGACTTCGTGGCTATCCTATGGAATTTCAACATGGGGATCGGAGTTTTTTAGTCAGTTTAGAAAAGCGCTATTACTGGGAATATGACTTACTACAGCTGTTTAAAGTGGGAGGGGCGGCCTTTTTAGATATTGGTCGAGCTTGGTATAACAACGACTCGAACACTCAGTATCAAGTTGAGAACACCCCAGTGCTAAAAAATGTGGGCTTAGGTTTGCGCCTTGCGCCAAGTCGTGCCAATGCAGGTACCATGATCCACCTTGATATAGCCGCGCCGCTAAATAAATATGATGATGTTGACTCGGTACAATGGCTGCTCAGCGTCAAAAATTCTTTTTAAAATCACTACTGCGCGCCTACGTTAAACGTTACACTTTGCGCCTATCATTATTGTGAGAATACATTTTGGAATTAATCACCCTTTTAGAGCTTTTGGGCACACAATATAAACTTATCGTGACCGTGATTGCCCTTTTGAGCTTTCCGCTACTATTAAAAGTAACTAAAAAATTACTCGAAAAAGCTATCAGAGGTAAAATCGATTTACACCGAAAGTACCGTGCAGAGCTACTACTAAAAATAATACTCGCCTTTGTGATGCTGTGTTTAGTATTAGTTTTTTGGGGAATAGAACTGCGTGGTTTACTGGTATTAGGCTCTTCTTTATTTGCCATGCTAGGCGTTGCATTATTTGCGGCGTGGTCATTGCTGAGTAACTTAACCGCGTTTTTACTGATGTTTATTCAAAATGACTGCCGTGTAGGTTATTGGGTGAGAATTGTGGATGGAGCTAACGCCATTGAAGGGCGTATTATTGAAATGGGGCTGATGAATGTCTTACTCGAACACGTTGATGGCCACAGAGTGATTTACCCTAATAACTTATTTGTTACCCGCCCGGTGTTAGTGCTTAATACGGAGCCTAAACCAACAAAAGCGCCTAAAATTAAACGCATTATTGGCCCTAAACCGCGTAGCTAAACAACACCTATTAAAAAACCGCGTTAGCTTAAAACTAAGGCGGTTTTTTATATCTACAGATAGAGTCATACCAATTCACTTAATTGAGCAAATTGGTATTAATTATTTAGTTCAGCCGTTTTCAGCTCATCATCTAAATCATTTATCTCATCAATAAACGTTTCTAACTGCTGCTCTACCAAACTATTTGCATGCGCAAAATAAGCAATATGGAATACGGCATCGCCTTCATTTACCAGTGGCATAGTTTGCTGGCCAATAATAATACCACTTCGAGGAGCAAGGAGTTCAAGTTCTGAATCGCCAAGCGGACTGCTAATATAAGCAAGCACTTGGCCTTTCATTACTCGCTCACCTAACGATACTTGCGCTCTTACTATGCCGTCTACTTCTGCACGCACCCAACTAGTGGAGCTTGCAATCACAGGATCAGGCAGTTTTTTAGGACGTTTACCGCGTATCATTTTTAAATGTCGCATAACATAATCAACCCCTTGCACGCCTGCAGCAATCGCAATAGGGTCAAAGCGCAGTGCTTCACCCGCCTCATAAGTAATAACAGGTATACCTAAATTAGCGGCTTCACTACGCAGCGAGCCATTACGTAATGACGCATCTATAACCGCAGGCGTACCAAAGGCTTTAGCCATTTGCGCTGTTGCTTCATCGGCTAAATTAGCGCGAATTTGCGGTAAGTTAGTACGGTGAATCGCCCCCGTATGCAAATCAATAATATGCGTACAATGCACAGCTACTTGGTTAAAAAACATATACGCCATGCGACCTGCTAATGAACCACGCTCAGACCCCGGAAAACTTCGGTTCATATCACGGCGATCGGGCAGATAACGCGATTTATGAATAAAACCAAATACATTCACAATCGGGACCGCAATTAATGTACCACGAAGCTGATTAGGGTCGATTTTAGCCAGTAACTGGCGCACAACCTCAACCCCATTTAGTTCGTCGCCGTGTATAGCCGCACACACCATCAATACAGGGCCTTCCATTACACCGTTAACCACTTCAATAGGAATATTAAGCGGTGAATGGGTGTAAAGCTTTGCAGCTTCTAGCGCGAGTGTTTTACGTTCACCTACACCAATACTTTCACCTAATAGGGTGAAAGGTCGGTTAATTTTAACCTTTGCCACGAGTTGCCGTTCCTTTACTTGCAGCATTTTTCTCGATGAAATCAATCACCATGCCCGCAATATCTTTACCTGTTGCCACTTCAATCCCTTCAAGACCTGGCGATGAATTTACTTCCATAACCAAAGGACCACGAGATGAGCGAAGTAAGTCAACGCCAGCAACGTTTAAGCCCATTGCTTTTGCCGCTGCAACCGCTGTTTTACGCTCTTCTGGCGTAATACGCACCAGTGTAGCGCTACCACCACGGTGAAGGTTTGAGCGGAACTCACCTTCTTGTGCTTGACGTTTCATTGCAGCAATCACTTTATCTCCGAGTACAAAGCAACGAATATCCGCACCACCCGCTTCTTTAATATATTCTTGTACCATGATATTGGCTTTTAACCCCATAAACGCTTCAATAACACTTTCAGCCGCTTTACGTGTTTCAGCAAGTACCACACCAATACCTTGAGTGCCCTCAAGTAGCTTAATAACGACCGGTGCGCCACCTACCATTTCGAGTAAGTCTTTTACGTCATCTGGCTTGCTAGCAAAGCCTGTTACTGGCATGCCTACGCCTTTGCGTGATAATAATTGTAGAGAACGTAATTTATCGCGCGAACGAGAAATAGCCACAGATTCATTAACCGGATAAACACCCATCATTTCAAACTGGCGTAATACAGAACAGCCATAAAAAGTAACTGATGCGCCAATACGCGGAACAATGGCATCAAAATCTTTTAGGTTTTCGCCGCGGTAATGGATTTCAGGTTGATCTGAGTTTATATTCATATAACAACGTAGCGCGTTAATCACTTTTACTTCATGACCACGTTGCTCAGCCGCTTCAATTAAACGACGCGTTGAATATAAATTTTTGTTGCGAGATAAAATACCAATTTTCATAGTTAAAACCTTAACTAAATTATGTTGAGCAAGCACATATAAGTATGTTTGCTACTCAACGAATTCTTATAATAAATGTGATAAAGCCGGATCAACGACTATACGATTTTCCATAGCTGTGCGTCCTAATAACATTCTAAACTTCATTGACGCACGACTTGTTAATGTAATTTCTATTGGCCAACTAAATTCGCCAGCATGTAATGTAGTTTCAATAAAGTAACGCAGTTCTTTTTGGCCACTAGAGCTGGTAACGTACTTCATTTTTTTAACTTTGGCATTGCAGGTAATTTGCGTTTGCTCGTCTTCTTGCAATGGTTGGGCTATAAATTTAACCCATTTTTCGCCTTCCACTTCATATTCTTCAATATTAATTGCATGAATACAGGAAGTACGTGCACCGGTATCTATTTTTGCTTTAATTTGCTCGATGCCCAGCTCGGGTAAACTCAACCACTCACGCCAACCAACTGTTATTTTTGTCGTCATAAATGTGCCCTTAGTAAAAAAAGTGTTTTATACGCTACAGCAAATAAAACACCAACAAAATAAATTAATCTACTCGATAAGCCGATTTGATTGACCTTTTAAGTTAACTCGTTTAACAATGCAGCTCTTACGTATGCATTTAACCATAGGCTAAAACATAAGTTTTTGTTGCTAAACTCAGTTTAACATATACAAAGTAAAGCTAAATTTTATTTATTTAACTAGGGTCTGTTGACCTTTACGAATTAATATTTGTTCAAACTAGGGGCAATTTAATCGCGGCGCGAGGTTTGTAACCTAGTGGGCTAAGTAAAAATCGAGCAACAAAGAGTTAATTGCCCCTAGGCAGAACCCTTCGGGCAGCGCCTATTTGGCATTGATGTTGTGTTATCGCCTATTTATGGGGAATAACCACACTCTGCCTTGCCTAAATACCAAATAGACTGCTGAAAATTTAACCTTGAAAGATAAACAGATCCTAAATACATTACAGTTAACTGTATTAAAAATATACTATCGATGAGAAATTATTATGATTAATGGCTTACTTCATGCGCTTATTCTTGATGAAAAAGGCGGTGCACGCCCCATAGAAAACAGCAAACAATTACACCAATGGCAACCAACTGATGGAAAACTGTGGGTGCATATGGACTACAGCCAAACAGATGCGGTGGATTGGTTAAAAAACTGCGGGCTGTTAAACGACTATGAACTGGAATCACTCACTGCTGATGAAACACGCCCTCGTATTACTCCTACAACGAATGGCCATATGCTGTTTTTACGTGGAATTAATTTAAATCCAGCACAAAGCCCTGAAGACATGGTGTCTATTCGGTTATTTATAAATAACGATGTGGTGATCACCACGCGTAAGCGCCGATTATTATCAGTGCAAGATATTCTAGCCTCGTTGAATAATAATGAGGGGCCATGCAGTATTTCTGAATTGGTGTGTACATTAGCGCACAAGCTCACTTCACGTATGCAAACAGTAATTGATGAGCTAGATGAAAGCTTAGATGATTTTGAAGAGGAAATTGATGAGCCCAGTAAAAAGTTTGATAACCAAGGCTTGTCGCAACTTCGCCGTCAAACCATCGCGCTAAAACGTTACTTAAAACCACAAAAAGAAGCACTCAGTAGCATGGTTAATAATCATTACCCATGGCTTTTTGACGATGATAAAGCCAAGCTAAATGAAACCACCAATTTACTTATTCGCTATTTAGAAGAGCTCGATAGTTCAATAGAGCGCGCACTTGTTATCCAACAAACCATTACAAACCAGGTCTCTGAGCAATTAAATCAGCGGATGTATGTAATGTCGGTGGTGGCTGCTTTATTTTTACCGCTGGGCTTTTTAACTGGATTATTGGGGGTCAATGTCGGCGGTATACCTGGAACAGAAAGCCCCTATGCATTCACTGCATTTGTGGTGTTTTTAATTGTTTTAACTGGTGGGATTGGTATTTACTTTAAAAATAAAAAGTGGCTGTAATTACAATACAGATCCAATAAGACACAAAAAAGGCGAACATATTGTTCGCCTTTTGCATTGGTAATCCTTACTCTTGAAAGTAAGTGCCCCAACCGTCGTATTCAACATCGCATTCAACAGCAAGTTGCGCGAGTTTGTCAACGTCTTCCATTATCACGTCGACATCTAATTCGGCTTCAACAACAATGTCAAAACTCCAAATTTTTTCACCGTCTTCAAGCTCAAGTTCTGCTGGCTCTTCTACATCGTAACCTAGTTTAAACGCAGCCAATGCCGCTTGTTCTAACTTAGTAAAGTCTTCACATACAAAGTGGTGTTCTACTTCATAAAGAATTTCTGGATCGGAACCATCTTCAAGTAGTGAAGTTACGATGTCTTCACTTATTTCACGCCAGTTTTCCATTATTTCTCTCTCACTTGAGCATCTAATTCTGTTATTTTAGCAGCCATAATACTGTGCACACTTTTAGCATGTTCACGGGCACTGATACTGTTATCAAGTGCTATGGGGGCTAACATTTCAATGTAAATTGTACCATTATCCCAGCGATTTAGTTTAATGGTTTTATCGGTTGTGTTCATACATACTGGCACAACAGGCACCTCTGCACTCATTGCGGTATGAAATGCACCGGTTTTAAAGGGGAGTAAACCACGACCATAACTACGCGTCCCCTCAGGGAACATCCACACCGATAAGCCTTTTTGTTTTATTTTAGCCGCTGCTTTTGAGATTGTGCCAGCAGCTTTTGAACGATTTGAACGGTCGATTAAAATATTACCCGACAACCAATAAAGCTGCCCAAAAAATGGGATCCATTTAAGACTTTTTTTGCCAACGCTCACACAATTTTTTGGTACCATGGCTGGAATAGTAAATAAATCGTAGCTATTTTGATGATTCGCTACATACACAGCAGGCCCCACCTTAAGCGCATCGGGATGATATTTTAGTTCTAATTTAACCCCAAGCATTTTAGCCATTGAGCCAAACCAACTTGCAATAACATGTACATTATTAGGATGAAATGGTCTAAATATTGATAACAACAAACCAAAAAAACAACTTAATAATATAAACAACAGCATTATTAAAATACGTATAACAGCTAGCAAGTGCGCCTCTCCAATATAACCACAATCATGTATTGCTTTATTATAACGTTATTTTGTTGCGCAGACGAGAAAATAGCGCACAAGCGTTCGCTGAAATAAAACAGTCATAAAAAAACGGCTTACCTAAGTAAGCCGTTATCTAGTTTAGTCTAATTTTTCGAGTGTTTTAACTTTGCTCAGTATCTGAATTTGGCTCATCAACTTGCTGAGGTGTTAACTCTACCACGGCTTCATCAACGCGCTGTAAACCACGAGGTAACTTGTTCCCTCTGCGGCCTCGCTCGCCATGGTAATGCTCAAGGTCGCTTGGTTTAAGCGTCAATTTACGCTTACCTGCATGCAGCGTAACACTGCTGCCTTGCGGCACAACAGCTAATACTTTTACAAACTCTTCGCGCGCTTGTACTTTAGCGCCCGGAATAGAAATAATCTTATTGCCCTTCCCTTTACCTAGCTTAGGTAAATCACGCAGTGGGAATAACAACATTCGCCCCTCGTTAGAAATTGCCATACAGTAATCACTGGCAACGTCATTAACGCGAATTGGCGAAAGTAACACACCACCTTTTGGCACACTCACTAAGGCTTTACCGTTTTTGTTTTTACTGACTAAATCTTTAAAGTCAGTAATAAAGCCATAACCGGCATCAGAAGCCATTAGCAATACTTGAGCGTCTTCACCCATAACTACGTGCTCAAAGCTTGCGCCTGAGGTTAAGTTAAAGCGCCCTGTCATAGGCTCGCCTTGGCTTCTTGCAGAAGGTAGGCTGTGGGCATCGGTCGCAAATGCACGCCCAGCTGAATCTAAAAATACCGCAGGTTGATTACTTTTACCTCGCGCTGATGCTCTATAGCCATCACCGGCACGGTAATTTAACCCTTCTACATCTAAGTCATGACCCTTACCAACACGTGCCCAGCCTTTATCAGATAGAACAACAGTCACAGACTCTGAAGGGATTAAATCTTTTTCGCTCAGTGCTTTGGCTTCCACACGCTCAATAACAGGTGAGCGACGATCGTCGCCATACATTTCTGCGGCTTCTTGAATTTCTTTTTTAAGCAACGTCGACATGCGACGGTCTGAGCCTAATGTTTGCTCTAATTTGTCACGCTCTTTGGCTAATTCGTCTTGCTCACCACGAATTTTAAACTCTTCAAGCTTTGCTAAATGGCGAAGTTTTAATTCTAAAATGGCTTCCGCTTGAATATCAGTTAACTCAAAGCGTTCCATTAATAATGGTTTAGGCTTATCTTCAGAGCGGATAATTTCTATAACTTCGTCAATATTTAAAAAGGCAGCAAGCAAGCCCTCTAAAATATGTAATCTTGCGAGTACTTTATCGAGTCGATATTGCAAACGACGACGCACTGTTTCACGTCTAAAGGTTAACCATTCAGTTAAAATACTACGTAAGTCTTTAACCTGTGGACGGCCATCTAAGCCCAGCATGTTTAAGTTTACGCGGTAATTTTTTTCAAGATCGGTTGTTGCAAATAAGTGCGCCATTAATGGCTCAGCTTTAATTCGGTTTGAACGCGGCACAATCACAATACGGGTTGGATTTTCGTGATCAGACTCATCACGTAAGTCAGCCACCATTGGTAACTTTTTAGCGTTCATTTGCGCTGCAATTTGCTCAAGTACTTTTGCACCCGAACATTGGTGCGGCAAAGCGGTAATGACGATATCGCCCTGCTCTTCACAATACACTGCACGCATTTTAATTGAGCCACGGCCGGTTTTATAAATTTTGTGAATATCAGCTTTAGGCGTAATTATTTCAGCATCGGTTGGGTAATCTGGCGCATGCACTAAATCCAGTAACTCTTCGAGCTCTGTTTTTGGCTTATCAAGTAATAAACAACAGGCACTGGCCACTTCACGCACATTATGCGGTGGTATATCGGTTGCCATACCCACAGCAATACCAGTTACCCCATTAAGTAATATATGCGGTAAGCGCGATGGCAACACTAAAGGCTCATCCATTGTGCCATCGAAATTTGGCGTCCAATCAACGGTCCCTTGACCTAATTCTTTAAGTAATACCTCAGAGAATTTAGATAAACGCGCTTCAGTGTAACGCATTGCCGCAAATGACTTAGGATCATCAGCTGCACCCCAGTTACCTTGCCCATCCACCAAGGGGTAGCGATAAGAGAACGGCTGCGCCATCAGCACCATGGCTTCATAACAGGCACTATCACCATGAGGATGGTATTTACCTAATACGTCACCCACGGTACGGGCTGATTTTTTGTATTTTGCATTTGCCGATAATCCCAACTCACTCATCGCATAAATAATACGACGTTGCACTGGTTTTAGGCCGTCACCAACGTGCGGTAAGGCACGATCCATGATCACGTACATTGAATAATTTAAATAGGCGTCTTCGGTAAAACGCCCCATTGTTTGTTGTTCAATTCCTTGCATTAGCAAGGTATCTGTATCACTCATTAAAGCTTACCTAGTTTTTCTTATAGCTTACGCGGTAAATTACGTTTGCGTAATCATCGCTTACCAATAGACTGCCATCATTTAATTGTGCAAATGCAACAGGGCGTCCAAATGTCGTTTCGTCTTGCATAAAGCCGGTGATCAGTGGCGTATACTTTGTTACCTTGGCATTTTCTATAGTTGCCACTGCCACTTTATAACCGACCTTTTTAGAGCGGTTCCATGAACCGTGCTCAGCTACAAATAACTGTTGTTTATAGCTATCAGGGAACTGCTTGCCGGTATAAAAATGAATACCTAATGGCGCAACATGCGCACCTAATGCCAATGCAGGTTGAGTGTAGTCAGCAATGTTTTTGCCTTCACCAAACTCCGGATCAACAATAACGCCGCCATGCACGTATGGAAAACCAAAATGTTCTTCTTCTTTAGTGATGCGGTTTAGCTCATCGGGTGGAATATCATCCCCCATCATGTCGCGGCCATTATCGCTAAACCATAGCATTTGCGTGCTAGGGTGAAAGTCAAAGCCTACAGTATTGCGCACACCTTTGGCTAAAGTGGTTATTTCTTTGGTGTCGGTGTTTAACGAAAAAATACGACCAAACCGAGGATCTTCTTCGCAAATATTACAGGGAACACCCACCGGAATAATCAGCTCGCCGTTTGGCGCAAAGCGTAAAAATTTCCAGCCATGGTGGCGCTCTGACGGTAAATCGCTATAAAACACTTCATACTCAGGGTTTTTGAGGTGTTTATCGATATTTTTAAAACGAATAATACGGTGCACTTCACCGACATATAAGTCACCGTCTTTAATCGCTAAACCCGAGGGCATATTGAGTCCCTCTGCAATCACTATTTTTTTATCTGCAACGCCGTCGCTGTTATGATCAATCAATGCATACACATTACCCGCATTACGCGACCCTGCATACACTATACCCCGGCTTGATACTGCAATTTGCCGAGCATTTTCAACATCATCAGCAAATAAGCTTATTTCAAACCCTGGGGCAGCCGTCAGCTTGTCGAGAATATTTTTCGCCATCACTGGCGATGACATAAAGCCGAGTAACAACAGTGTGCTAAATAGTCTTTTCATTTGCCTCTCCTGTAGCCCAAAGGCTTATTAAACTTGTGCTTTGTTACCGTGATCTTCAAGCCATTGGCGGCGATCTGATGAACGCTTTTTAGCAAGTAACATATCCATCATTTCCATTGTTTGTTCTTCTTCATCAAGTGTTAGCTGCACTAAACGACGGGTATTTGGATCCATGGTTGTTTCACGCAATTGTAGCGGGTTCATTTCACCCAAGCCTTTAAAGCGTTGCACGTTTACCTTACCGCGTTTTTTCTCTGCTTCTATACGCGCTAAAATGCCCGTTTTTTCATCTTCATCAAGCGCGTAATAAACATCTTTACCAATATCAATTCTAAACAGCGGTGGCATAGCAACATACACATGCCCAGTTTTTACCAATTGTGGGAAGTGGCGCACAAATAAGGCACACAATAAAGTGGCAATGTGCAGTCCATCCGAGTCAGCATCCGCTAATATACATATTTTATTGTAACGCAGCCCTGATAAATCACTTGAATCGGGGTCAATACCCAATGCCACTGAAATATCATGCACTTCTTGAGAGGCCAAAATTTGCCCTGATTCTACTTCCCAAGTATTTAAAATTTTACCTCTTAGTGGCATGATTGCTTGGAACTCACGATCTCGCGCTTGTTTAGCTGAGCCACCCGCTGAATCACCCTCTACTAAAAACAATTCCGTGCGGTCATTATCAGCAGCACTACAATCGGTCAGTTTGCCTGGTAATGCAGGGCCTGAAGTAACACGTTTACGAACTACTTTTTTAGCCGCGCGTAAGCGACGCTGTGCATTTGAAATACACAATTCAGAGAGTAACTCTGCAGTGTCAGTGTGCTCATTTAGCCATAAGCTAAAAGCATCTTTTACGACACCCGATACAAACGCAGCACATGAACGTGATGAGAGTTTTTCTTTGGTTTGCCCTGCAAATTGTGGGTCTTGCATTTTTACCGACAATACATAACTACAACGTTCCCAAATATCATCTGGGGTGAGCTTTACACCACGTGGTAATAAGTTTCTAAATTCACAAAATTCACGCATCGCCTCTAAAAGCCCTTGGCGCAGGCCATTTACGTGGGTGCCACCTTGTGCGGTAGGAATTAAGTTTACATAACTTTCGGCTGTTGACTCACCGCCTTCAGGCATCCATACAACGGCCCAATCAGCGCCTTCAATAGAACTTGAAAACTCACCTACAAATGGGTCTTTAGGCAGTATTTCATAGCCTTTAACTGCTTCTACTAAGTAATCTTTTAAGCCGGTTTCATAAAACCACTCTTGGGTTTCTTTCGTTTGTTTATTTACAAACTTAATACGCAAACCTGGGCATAGTACCGCTTTGGCTTTTAATAAATGGTTAAGCTTAGTCAGTGAAAAGTTAGCAGAATCAAAATAGCTGGTATCTGGCCAAAAGCGCACGGTAGTACCGGTATTGCGTTTACCCACTGAGCCAATAACATTTAAATCTTCAACTTTATCGCCATGCTCAAAAGCCATTCTAAATTGCTGTGCGTCACGGCGAACCGTTACTTCCACGCGGGTAGATAGCGCATTAACGACCGAGATACCTACCCCATGCAAACCACCAGAGAACTGGTAATTTTTATTTGAAAATTTACCACCTGCGTGTAATTTGGTGAATATTAGTTCAACCCCAGGAATACCTTCTTCAGGGTGAATATCTATCGGCATCCCCCGACCATCATCGCTCACTTCAAGTGAGTTATCTTCATGCAAAATGACATCAATACGCGTCGCATGCCCGGCCATTGCTTCATCAACACTGTTATCAATAACCTCTTGGCCTAAATGATTGGGGCGCGATGTGTCTGTATACATGCCTGGGCGGCGTTTTACCGGCTCTAATCCATTAAGTACTTCAATGGCTTCGGCGTTATAATTTTGTTGAGTCATAGTTTTTATCTTTATATACGCTAATATCTGATTTTAAGAAAATCGACAATGCTTGAAAAAGCTCGCTCAAAGCCATTAAAGCTATGATCGCCGCCAAATTCAATTAACTGTTTACATTGTGAGTAATACTTTATTGCGTGCTGAAAATTTAACACTTCATCCCCTGTTTGCTGTAATAAATACAACAGTTCAGGGTGTTTTAACTCTGTCACCGTTAATGCTTTTAACGCATCTATATGACGAGATTGTAATTGGTAATTATAATCTTGATACGGATTATAATTAGGCCCAAGTATAGGCTCTAATAATGTATATGGGGCAACGGCAGGATTAATTACCACCGCAGGAATTTGATAACGCTGCGATAAATACGTGGCAAAAAAACCACCTAACGAGCTGCCCAATAATACGGTATTCGGTGTTAATAGTTGTTCAAGCGCTATAATCGCCTCTATAGGTTCATGATTTAAGCGTGGCACACAATAATCAACATCATAGTGTGCCATAAGCTCACCAAAGCGCACAGCTTTATATGATTTTTCAGAGCTATTAAAACCGTGAATATAGATTACTCGTTTAACCATACCACGTCCGTGCGTATATGCACCTTTTGTTGCTCAGCATTTAAGTGCAGCATACGATAAGCCGCCCCTTTATCTTCTTGCTGCCAAGTAGCACTGTGCTTTGTAAACTGCACGGAACTGGCCGGTGTCGCGTAAATATCAAGCTCTCTAAATTGCTGTTGGTAGTCATTGTGAACATGCCCATGAAACAGCGCATCAACGCGGCCATTATTAACTAATAAATTTAATAGCTGCGGCCCATTTTCTAGCATGTGTTTATCTAGGTAGCCATTAATAGGCAATGGGTTATGATGGCAAAATACAATATGACGATTATCTGAATCGACTAAACACGCCATAATTTCCTCTAAATGCGAGGGCGTCACCCACCCAGCAGGAGTATTTCCTTTAGAATTAATTAATATCAGTTCAAACCCTTGCGCCACAATATGTTTAGCGCGTTGTATTTGCCCGCCACTAATTAAATTGAGCTGATCAATTTCATCATGATTGCCGGGAACCCAAAATACGGGGCAATCAAGGTCACTATTATGAATCAGTTCAGCAAATAATAAATAGGAATTAAAGCTGTGATCTTGGGTTAAATCGCCACCAAATATCAAGGCATCAGGCTGCTGTTTTGCTATATCTGTAAGTGCCCTAGTAAAATGTTCTGCGGTGTTAACCCCAAAATACTCGCCCTGCTTATCGCTAAAAAGGTGACAATCCGTTATATGGGCTATACGAAGCTGGGCTTGCTCAAAATAATACGTATCATCAAACCAAGCCATTATTTACATCCCAATTAAGTGTTGATTGACCTCGCTCTACGCAGGCAACCAACCAATCATATAAAAAAGCATTCAACTGATATTTTTCATCTTTTTGATGCATCTTAGGATTAGGGTAGCCATAGGAAGGTTTGATTCGTTGGTGGTAATCATGGTGGACAATTTCGGCTACCTTAGCATCATTATATAAGCGCACTGTTAAATACAAAGGCGAAATACCACTTACCATTCCTGATAACTGTTTAATAGATACATCAAGGGTGTACTTGGCAATGTCATCTATGTTGATGGCAAATTCACTGTGGCCCAGTTTGATTTCTCTAACACTGCCAATCGCTCGTTCACTAGGTAGTAATTTTAAAAGGCGTACGTAATTATGCTCACAAAGTGTTAAATACTTTGGAAGGCTTTGAATGTATCGATTAGTCGTTAAAAGTGCTGTCAAAATACCGCCATTACTATTAAAAAATTAAAAACTATGCCCACTTCTTACGTATTCTGTCGCGATTTAGTGCTAACCATTGCAAGCAAATTACCGTAGCCGCATTATCTATCTCGCCACGATTGAGTCGCTCAAATGCTTCATCTAAATCCATAATATGCGTTTTAATATCTTCACCTTCGGTGTCTAACCCATAAATGCCGGTGCTCATTTGGCTTAAATCGGCATGAGCTAAATATAAAAACAAACGCTCTGTAGTACCGCCGGGGCTTGAAAGGTAAGACAACATAAACTCAAGCTCTGTTAAATTAAGCCCGGCTTCTTCAAACGCTTCTTTTTTAACAACCGACTCGTAATCTTCACTGCCATCGGTCATGCCCGCTATACATTCTAACAGCCAAGGCGTGTGTTTGCTTTTAATTGCGCCAATTCGAATTTGTTCAATTAGCAGCACTTGCTCAGTCACTGGGTCATAAGGTAAAACTGCGACCGCATCTCCGCGTTCAAGAATTTCTCGACGAATTACCTCAGACTCTCCACCCGCAAATAAGGCATGCTTAAATTGATAAAGGTTTATTTTAAAAAAACCATCATACAAATTTTCAATTGGTTTTAATCTCACATCGTCATGGGTAAATTTAATACGACTTTTATTCGCCATCTATTCTTTCCTTTTTGAGGGTGCAAATACATCAACGTCATTTAGGTATATATTCTGTTACACTTGAGAACGCTGTTTTACTAATTTTTTTTTTAGTTATTAGTTAAAACAGGTTAACATGCTACTAGTACAAAAATTGTCTAAGGACCGAACATCACATGAAAAAGAACATCCTTGCTGCACTGGTTAGTTTATCATGCGCATTGGGCTCAACCGTAGCCAATGCAGAAGATTTACTTCAAGTTTTTGAAATCGCAACAGCCAACGATCCTACCGTTTTAAAAGCAAAAGCCCAAGCTGATGCACAATCATACCAAAGCGATCGCGCTATGAGCGCACTATTACCGCAAATTGGTTTAAGCATGAGTTATGAAAAAAGTGACTCGACCTCTTTTCAAAGCGTAGGCGATTTATCAAACCAAGTTAAAGTCGAAAGTGAAACGGACCAATTCAGACGTGGTATTAGCTTAAGCCAAACGCTATTTGATTTGGGCGCGTGGAATTCACTCGGCATTGCTGACAAACAAGCACTGCAAGCTAGTGGCCAGTACGATTTTGCTAAACAAGATTTAATAGTACGTGTGGCTGAAGGCTATTTTAACGTATTAAGCGCTATTGATAACCTTGAATTTGTACAAGCTGAAAAACGTGCCATTGAGCGCCAACTTGAACAAACTAAACAACGTTACGCTGTAGGTTTAACGGCTATTACCGATGTACATGAAGCACAAGCACAATTTGATAACTCAGTAGCGCAAGAAATCATTGCTAATAATGCGGTAGAAACAGCCCGTGAGCAACTACGTGAGATCACCGGTAAATACCATGCAAAGCTAGATATGTTAAACACCGAAACGTTTTCTACTGTTAAGCCAAGTACGCCTGCAACTGATTTAGTTAAAATAGCGAAAGACAAAAACTTAAATCTGCAAGTATCAAAAATTACGGTTGATATCGCTAAAGAGCAAATTGAACTTGCTAAAGCAGGGCATTATCCAAAACTAACTTTAAATGCTAGTTACGGCGACTCATTAACAGATAGCGAGTTAAATGGCGCTAGTTTTGACGACCAGCCTCGTTCAGATTCAACATCTGTTGGACTTAACTTTAGCGTACCACTTTACTCTGGTGGCGCAACGGTTGCTGCAACAGATCAAGCACGTGCATTTTACGTTGCTGCGAGCCAAGATTTTGAAACGGATTATCGCGCAGTAACTCGCTCTGTTATTACTTCTTATAACCAAGTGGTATCTGATATTGCGACCTATAAAGCGCTTGAACAAGCGGTTATTTCAGCACAAAGTGCACTAAAAGCCACTGAAGCGGGTTTTGAAGTGGGTACACGTACCATTGTTGATGTGCTCGTCAGTACGCAAAACTTGTACAACGCAAAGCGTAATCTTGCTGATGTGCGTTATCGCTATGTTGTGTCAACGCTTCGTCTAAAACAAGCAACAGGCACATTAAGCCGCGAAGACTTAGTGGGTATAAACCAAGGGTTAAATACGGTTAACTAAACACACGACTTCATTATAAATAATTACTAAAGCCAGCTTTTTGCTGGCTTTTTGTATTTTTGAGCGCATAGCGTTAAACTAGCCTTTTATTTTTTAGAGAAATTTTTGTGGTCAACTCATCCCCTTTTAAAGTCTCTTTTTTAGGTCCTCGTTACTGGCTAACTTGGATTGGTGTCTTGTTTTTATATCTCATTTCTTGGTTACCACAAAAACTACAATTAGCTATGGGTAAGCAGCTTGGACGCTTGGTTCATAAATATATGAAGCGTAGAAGGCACATTGCTGAAGTTAATATTAAACACTGTTTCCCTTCGATGAGCGAAGCCGAGCAGCAACACTTAGTATTAAAAAACATGGAAAATACTGGCATTGCCATGGTTGAAACCGGCATGGCTTGGTGGTGGCCACAATGGCGGGTCGAAAAAGTATTAGGATCAATAAAAGGACTTGAGCACTTTGAACGCGTACAACAATCAGGAAAAGGCGTTTTATTGTTAATTCCACATGTGCTTCATCTTGAAATGGCAAGTCGAGTGATGGGATTAAAGTGCCAAGGTATTGGTTTTTATCGCCCACACAATAACTCGCTGATGGAATATTTCACCACCAATGGACGCCTTCGCTCTAACGAATACATGGTTGGTAAAAAAGACGTAAAAGGGCTATTAAAAGCTTTAAAAAATAAAAAAGTTTGTTATTACTTACCTGATCAAGATTATGGCCGTAACCGCTGTGAGTTTGTGCCATTTTACGCAGTACCTAATACAGCAACTACCACCGGAACACTGATGTTTGCAGGCAGTAAAAATTGCGAAACCATGAGCCTAATTACGCGTCGGGATGACAACGGAAAATATCACCTAGAAATCGTGCCTGAGCTTGAAAACTTCCCAAGCGGCGATAATAAAGCCGATGTAACACGTGTTAATCAGCGCATGGAACAATCAATAAATGCCGCCCCTGAACAATATATGTGGTTGCATAGACGTTTTAAAACACGACCCGATAAAGACGCCCCCTCTTTTTATTAAAGATGGGTTATTAAAATAACAAAGATGAGTGACAGCCATGTGGTTTTGGATTAGATATATACTTTTAGCTTTATTGTTAATTGGTGCAGCCATTTACTTTTTACTAAATGGTACGTCGTCACTTAATTATCAACAAACCACCAACGCTGCTGCTGAAGGGTTATCGCGGTTTTATGCATCAATTCGAGATAGAATTACTGTCAATAAAGACAATGACAAATTTGTCATTCAACTCGAAAAACCCGATCTTAGCCTCGACAGAGCGCTAAACCAACGCTCTTTTGTAGTAGAGCCTATGCCTTTAAATTGGAATGGAGAAGTAGGCCCGCGCCGCTTTCAACGTGACTCAACCTTGCGTACTGTACTGACCCAATATGCTAATAACGAAGGTATTACTTTAATGTGGTACTTAGACAAAGATTACGTAATAAAAGATCACTTTCGTATAGATAGCAGTTTTAACTCCGCTTTATACCGCGTTAGCCGCTCTATTAATGATGACTTTTCAAATGAAGTGTATGCGTTTTTCTGCCCTAAACAACGTGCAGCGGTGATTACCGAGCTACCGTCTGAATTTGTACGCTCAAACTGTTTAAAGCTAAGCAATTAACTACATTCGGTTTAATTTTGTTGATATGCGCTCAAATATTGCTGAGCGCATAACATTAAATTGCTCAATCTAGCCCAAATATTGCCTTCCAAACCGTGCTAACATTATTGATATTTTCACTAAACTCTTCGCGTTTAACGCAGCGACCTTGCTGGTCTAAGCTCAATACATGATAGCGTGAGCGATAGTCTATATACGCTTGAATAAGCTGCTGTTTTTGAATATCGCTGATACAGCCAATTTTAGCCGCATCAGTTAAAATTCTCACATTGTCAGAATTATCGCATAAGTGGGTAAACTCATGGGCATGTTTTAATACCAAGTATTGCGTTATAAACTCAATATCGGTCATGGCACCCACATCTTGTTTTAAGTCAAATTGCTGCGCATTGCCTTTAGCCAAATGGCCACGCATTTTTTCGCGCATTTTAATCACGTCTGCTTTTAAAGTATCTTCATCACGTTGTTGGCACAATATCTCGGCGCGAATTTGTGCAAATCGTGTTACTAATTCAGCTTGGCCTAAAATCAGCCTCGCTCTAACCAGCGCTTGATGCTCCCATGTCCATGCTTGCGTTTGCTGATAATGATTAAAGCTTTCTAGGTTAATAGCTAATAGCCCTGATGCACCTTCTGGACGCAGACGAGTATCTAACTCATATAAAATACCTGAGGCGGTACGGGTATTAAATAAATGCATTAATCGTTGTGCGAGTTTTAAATAAAACTGCCTTGAGTCAATCGCTTTATCACCATTGGTGTAACTTGTACCATCATGGTTATGCACAAAGACTAAATCGAGATCAGAGTCATAACCCACCTCAAAACCGCCAGTTTTACCATAAGCAATAACTGCAAACCCCTTGTTTTCATCATCGGTGTTAGGTGGCATACCAAAGCGTTTTACGCAGTGGTACCACGCAATATTTACAGCCTGATCGACTATAGCTTCAGCCAATGCTGTTAAGTGATCGCTTACTTTCATTACATCAATAACGCCCGTCGCATCAGCTGCGGCAATGCGTAATTGATGGGTTTGCTTAAACTGACGCAGCGCTTCCATTTGCAGCTCTAAATCATCATGTTCAATGCGTAAAAAATACTGTCTTATTTCATCTTTATACGCAGTTAATGGGGTTGGCTTGTAAAGCACAGCAGGGTCGATAAGTTCATCGAGCAAAATTGGATACAGTGAAATATGCTCGCCAATCCATTTACTGTGACAACAAAGTAAAACCAATTGTTTTAGCGTTCCTGGATTTTCATACAGCAACTCTAGATAAGCGGTGCGCGAAATAATTTTATTTAATATTTGGCATACCGTTGCAAAGGCGCTAGCACTGGCATTAAAGTCGTTTAACTGTTTAAGTAATGCCGGCATTAATTTATCAAGAATATCGCGCCCACGATTGCCTACTTTAGCTTTAGAAAGTCGTTGTTTAAAGTCGTATAATGGTGTTTGCCACTCATCTCTGGGCTCATTTAAAAAGCTAACATCGCCGTGATCCCAAGCACTAATAAACGCCCCTTCACAGGTATCAAGTGGTTCAGTTTCTTCGCCTATAACCTGTGTAAATTCGTTATGTATTTGGCTCATCACATGTTCTATTTTCACAAGCGTTGCCGCAAAATCTGCCTGAGCGAGCAACACATTGAGTCGCTGTTGATTTAGCTCATCATCGGGCAGTGTTTGTGTTTGTTGATCATCAAATATTTGTAGGTATTGCTCTACTTTGCGTAAGTATAAGTAATTGCTTTTTAAATCTTTAGCTTCAAGCTCATCAATAACTTGGCTTAGTGTTAACTCTTTTAATGCAATTAATAAAGATTGCGTTTGTAAGTTTGCCTCTCTGCCGCCTCGCACCATTTGCAAAGCCTGAACAATAAACTCCACTTCGCGAATGCCACCACCACCTAACTTAATATTATTGGTTAAGCGCTTACGACGCACCTCTTGGGCAATCATAAGCTTCATTTTTCTTAGCGACTCAATAACCGAAAAATCAATATAACGGCGATACACAAAAGGCTTTAATAACGTATTAAACTCCTGCCAATAAATGTTAGGCGTGCCAATTAAGCGCCCTTTTAACATCGCGTAGCGTTCCCAATCACGCCCTTGTTCTTGGTAATAATCTTCAATCGCGTTAAAGCTCATTACCAACGGACCACTTTCCCCAAATGGTCGCAAACGCATATCTACGCGAAAAACTTGGCCATCGACCGTACATTGATTAAGTGCTGTAATTAGCTTTTGGGCAACTTTAGTATAAAAGACAGATGCTTCAAGCGAGCGACGCCCACCTTGGGTTTTAACATTGCGAGGATATGCAAAAATAAGATCGATATCAGATGAATAATTGAGTTCTTGTCCACCTAGTTTACCCATTCCTAATACCATTAACGGTAACGGGTTGTTGTGCTCATCTAATGGCTCACCATTGGTTTTAGCGACATTTTTATAGGCCCATTGATTAGCACTGTCGATCAGTTTATTAGCAAGTTCACTAATGTATTTAATACTATTTTCAATCGGGTTTTTGCAGCATAAATCTAAAAAAGCCACCTTTAACCAGTATTTTTCTCGGTATTGGCGCAGTAACTTATGGCACTCACTCTCTTCTATTTTAGTTATATCTAGCTGTGCAAAAGGGTCTAAAATTTCTCTATTTTTAATTTCGTGCTCACACAGTAACCAAGACAGTAGCGCAGGTTGAGAGCTTAAGCTGCGCCAAGCAAAATCACTTAACGCCAATAGCCGTATTATCTGCTGCTGGTTTTGTTGCTCTGGGTACAGCGCGGCAAAGCGTGTTTCACCGAGTTTTTGTAATTCAATAGGAAGCTGCGTGTCGTTACTCATCAATACCCTCTTTTATCTCACCAATAACCATACTAGAATGGTTAAAAACCTATCAAGGTAAATCTATTTAGGAACACCATGTCATATTTGTCATTATCTAACACTAGTTTAGTTGCGATTGCTATTAGTTTTGTGGTTATTTGTGTCATCATCATCAGTTTAAGAATTGTTACTCAAATAAAAGCAAAACAAGCACTTAAAGAAGAATTGGCGCAGCATGATAACTTTGCAATGGGGATTAGTTTTGCCTCTGAAATATCTGTTGTTATAGCCACCATGGCGTTTTTATTTGATGAAATTAGTATTAGCACCGCACAATCAAACCCATTAAAAGTGATTTTGTTAATTGTGCTGCTCTTTTCATTTATTAAAATGGGGCATTTAATCCATCGTAAATGGATATTACGCCGCTTTAATGAGGAAGCCGCAATACTAAAGCAAAACGTCTGTGCTGCGCTGGTTGACTCGGGGATGCTTATTGCCAATTGTATTTTAGCGCTGGGTTTATATACATGGACACATACTCAGGGGTTTAGTAATTTATTAATTGCCTCAGTAAGCTTTTTTGTGTTGCAAGGAATGTTTGCTTTGGACAGTAAAATACGTGAATACCGCTTTGCTAAAGCAAATCAAGGCGCCTCATTGCAAAGTAATTTTGGCTTAGAAAATACCTCTATTGGTATTCGCTATGCGGGTAAGTCAATTGGATTAGCACTTGCGGCGTATGCTGGTTTATCTAGTGCGGCCTTTCAAAATGGTAAAATGGTAGAAAACTTATTTACCTTGGTAATGCATTGCGGTGTGATGTGGCTGTTACTATACTGTTTAACGTATATTATAAAAATTATTTCAATGCCTAATATCGACACCGCACTTGAAGTCGATCATCAAGATAATATTGGTATTGCGTGTATTGAATTTGCTGTATTTTGTGCTATTGGTTACTTACTTATAAGTATGTTTTCAATTTAGTACCAAACTGGTTAAATTAAGCCGTTACTAAACGTCCCTATTTAATAGTCTGGTAAATTAACAGGGACTTTAGGCATATGGAAATAAAAACAGCGAGTTATCTCTTAATTGATATAGACAACGAGTTTAGTCGTTCATTTATTAAATACTATATAAACTCAAATTATCCAGCTAAAAAAGACATCGTTATCGCCGGGGCTAATACCCAAAAGCTGGTTAAAATGATGTTTGATGAACTCGTTAAAGATTATTGCTATTGCGATATTGAAAACGAAATAAGCATTTCTGAGCTGGCAAGCTACCTACACGAACACCACAATATTCAGGGGGTACTGTTTAACCAAACAGATTACTTGCTCGCCGATGATACACAGCGCTTTATTTATAATTCACTGCATGAAAAACGCTATATGGTTATTCAAACAGATCAAGGGTATGAAATTAAGCCCATAAAAGATGAATGCCATTCAAACCATTTATCGTGTGATACCGACATAGCTCAAACTGCACAAGAGTTAACAGAGCTTTTAACCCCCGAATATGAAAAATAAATAATTGCACCCAAGCCTTTGCTTACTTACCATAGAGAGATATAACCTCTATGTAAAAAAGTGATTTGCCATGCGAGTGCCCCATATTTATCAATCATCACCGATTGCTCTCAACACCCCTTTAAATCTTGACGATGACGCTGCAGGCCATGTAGGCCGTGTGCTACGTATGAAAGTGGGCGAGCAGGTTTCTATTTTTAATGGTGAAGGGGGGGAATTTCTCAGTGAAATTATTGAAGTGAGCAAAAAAACCGTGGTTGTTATGCCCCTTGAATTTAATCCTCATGACGTTGAATCGCCATTAAAGATTCATTTAGGCCAGTGTGTATCCCGTGGCGATAAAATGGATTTTACCATTCAAAAGTCGGTTGAATTAGGGATCACTGAAATAACGCCTATTTTTAGTCAGCGCTGCGGCGTAAAACTCAGTGGCGACCGCCTAGAAAAAAAACACCAGCAATGGCAAAAAATAGCCATTGCTGCTGCAGAGCAATCCGGACGCAACTTTGTACCAACCATTAATCCTCCCGTAGATTTAAAACACTGGCTTGAACAGCAAACCGATGCAATTAAATTAACCTTACACCCGCGCGCCGAGCACAGCATTAAAACCATTACTGTTCCTGATGGTGGCGTACGCTTTTTAGTGGGCCCTGAAGGGGGATTTACCGATGATGAAATGGCGCAAACTAAACAACAAGAATTTGTAGATATTCGCTTAGGTCCGCGAGTACTTCGCACAGAAACAGCAGCGTTAACCGTTTTAAGTGCACTGCAATTACAATTTGGCGATTTAGCTAATTGAAATAACTAAAAGCACCCACATATCAAGATTACAGTTGTAAAAAACACATAAATTAAGGCACAGCGCATGGCAATTAAGTTAGGTATTATTTCAGATCCTATTAGTGGATTTAATATTAAAAAAGACACCGGTTTTGCAATGATGATGCAAGCACAAACCCGTGGCTACGAAATTTACTACATGGAAATGGATGATTTATCGCTGCGTCAAGGCAATGCCTACGCCACTGCAGCCAAAGCTCAAGTTTTTGATAACGCTCAAAAGTGGTACCAACTTGAAGAAAAAGAAACCATAGCGCTGGCTGATTTAGACGTTATTTTAATGCGTAAAGATCCGCCTTTTGATACTGAATATATTTACGCAACGTATATTTTAGAGCGTGCAGAGCAAGCAGGCACATTAGTGATTAATAAACCACAAAGCTTGCGCGACGCCAATGAAAAACTCTTTACAGCTTGGTTTAGTGAACACACGCCAGATACATTAGTAACACGCAGCCAAAAACAAATCCGTGAGTTTTTAGCCCAGCATAAAGATATTATTTTAAAACCGCTTGATGGCATGGGTGGCGCCTCTATTTTTAGAGTAAAAGCCGATGATGCCAATATAGGCGTAATATGCGAAACCTTAACCGAGCATGGTAGCCGCTTTGCCATGGCGCAAAATTATATCCCAGAGATCACTCAAGGCGATAAGCGCGTATTGGTTGTTGATGGTGAAGTGATTCCTTATTGCTTAGCGCGTATTCCACAAAATGGCGAAACACGCGGTAATTTAGCCGCAGGCGGTCGTGGTGAAGCACGCCCAATTAGCGAATCAGATCTTAAAATTGCAAAGGCGGTCGCCCCTACTTTGAAAGAAAAAGGCTTAATATTTGTTGGTTTAGATATTATTGGTGATAAGTTAACTGAGATTAACGTAACAGCGCCAACCTGCGTAAAAGAAATTGAAGCCGCTTACGATATTTCAATTACCGGCATTTTATTTGACGCCATAGAGAAAAAGCTTAATAAATAAATTATCACTGAATCAGTTCAAAGATATAAAGCGATGACGCTTATCGTGTCATCGCTGAAAACTCGAATAAATTTTTAGTGTTAAAACATGGGACTATGCCATACTCAAGATTCAATAACTAAAAGGGTAAAACTTATGCAGTCATTAGAAAATCACTTTTTAATCGCAATGCCATCAATGCAAGACCCTTTTTTTAAACGTGCCGTCACTTATATTTGTGAACACAACGAAGAAGGCGCTATGGGATTGGTGATCAATCAGCCGATTGATGTCACCGTAGGTGAGTTACTCGACAAAATTGATATTGATAACGATAAATCTCAACATGCCGCGCAAGTGACTGTGTTTGCTGGCGGGCCGGTAAAAACAGACCGTGGTTTTGTACTACATTCACCTAAACCTGGGTACTCGGCAAGCCAAAAGTTGAGCAGTGATATTATGATCACCACCTCAAAAGATGTGTTAGCCACGTTAACCACAGCCCAAGCACCCGAGCAATTTATTATTACTTTAGGCTACTCCGGTTGGGAACAAGGCCAATTAGAGCAAGAGCTACTTGATAATAGCTGGCTGATCATTAAAGCCGATCCTAAAATAATTTTTGATACTCCAGTAGAAAATCGCTGGGAAATGGCAGTCTCTATGCTTGGTTTTGATATTGGCCAATTAAGCCCCGAAGCTGGACATGCTTAATAACATAAAAGACAAACATGACTAAAAAAATTGTAAAAGCGCAAGGTGAGCGCACCGTTATGGGATTTGACTTTGGTACCAAGAGTATTGGTATTGCTATTGGTCAAGAGCTCACTGGCAGTGCGACCAGCTTAAAGGCGGTGAAAGCCCAAGATGGCATCCCTAATTGGGATGACATTGCTGTGCAAGTAAAAGAATGGCAACCCGATTTAATGGTTGTCGGTTTACCGCTAAACATGGATGGCACCTCGCAAGAGGTTACCTTTAAAGCTAAAAAGTTTGCTAATCGTTTGCACAACCATTACGGTATTGCGGTTCATACCCAAGATGAGCGCTTAACGACTGCAGATGCAAAGGCACGGTTGTTTGAACGTGGTGGCTATAAAAATTTAGGTAAAGGTAACGTAGATAATATGTCTGCGGTGATCATTCTAGAGAGTTTTTTTGAAGCCAGTTATGGTGAGTAAAGTACTTAAACCCACATAAAAAAAGCGCCTTAGGCGCTTTTTTTATGTGTGTTAAGACTAAGTCATATTGCCTTTGTCATCAAGGCCATCAATGGTCACACCTTGTAAGAAGCCTGCGCCTTGTTGCTCGTTATTACGTAGTTTAATCATCAAGCGTAAGTCATTTGGCGAATCCGCATGATGCAGCGCATCGGCATAATTAATACGTTGCTGTCTGTAAAGCTCAAACAGCGCTTGGTCAAAGGTTTGCATGCCCATCTCTGTTGATTTAGCCATGGTTTCTTTAATGCCACCAATATTACCGTTTTTAATTAACCTGAGATCTGCTTAAGCGATAACTAGTGCGTTGAGCTCTACGTCAGTTAAATTAAGGTGTGGCTTA